>NZ_JBEYVS010000035.1:0-79482 GCF_040644095.1 Streptomyces sp. NPDC047028 | reverse complement strand
CACGCGGCTTCGGGAACACCAGCAACCCGATCACCGACGCCGCCACACCCAACGACCCCAACAACACCGCCAGCGAAAACCCACCCGACTGACTCACTCCGTCACCCGCCGCCGCACCACCCGAGGGAGTGCTCGCCACCGGCGGCGCCGTAACGCTCACGACGCCGCCGGTAACGGAAACCGTGGCCGAGACACTGGCGGGCGCCGAGGCCGACGAGGGCGCTTTGCTGCCGGACGGGGCGCCGCTGGGGGCGGTGGACGCGATGACGGTGGCCGTCGCCATGGCCTCGGCCGTGCTGTTGGCGTCGCATAGCACTGTGATCATGTAGTCACCGGTGGTCGCCCCCTGGGAGACGGTCGCGGTGCCGGTGAAGGTTCCGTCGCTGCCCGACAGGGGCACGGGGCTGGCGAAGATCAGCGAGGAGGCTGTTCCGCTGCCTCCGGTGCAGCCGGTCGCCGTGATGGCGATCTGCTGCCCTGGCGTGGCCGTCCCGGGGCTCGGGCTGACGCTGGCCGCCGACGCGGTACCGCCGGCCGCCACGACGGTCGTGGCGGCCAGGGCCGCTGCCCGAAGCAAGCACATCGCAGTCATGTGGGTCGTCCTCGCGTTGTACGGATCCTTCACCGGCCGTTTCGGCCGGTGAAGGTGCTGCAAGCGCGCCCGCAGACCTCAGTGCCACTTCCGTTCTCAGTTAAGGACAGCTCGTGCGACTTCGCACGTCGGCCCGAGACAGGGCCATCACACGCCCTTCCCCGGGGCCGGGCGCTCCTCCGCCTCCTCCGCCTCCTCCGCCTCCTGCGCATGGGTGCCCTCCGCGTCGACGTGGGGCAGCAGCCGGTCCAGCCACTGCGGGGTCCACCAGGCGTGATTGCCGAGCAGGGTCATGGCCGCCGGCACCAGCAGCAGTCGCACGACAGTCGCATCGATGAGCACACTGGCAGCCAGTCCCAGCCCCAGCATCTTCACCACGACGTTGTCGTTGAGGATGAAGGCCGCGAAGACACTCACCATGATGAGGGCGGCGCAGGTGATGACGCGTGCGGTGATTTCCAGGGCATGGGCGACGCTGGCCTTGGCATCACCTGTCCTCAGCCAGGCCTCATGGACCCTGGAGAGCAGAAACACCTCGTAGTCCATGCTGAGCCCGAAGACGATGGCGAACATCATCATCGGTACGTAGCTCTCGATGGGCACGGTCCCCGAGACACCGAGCGCGGGGCCGCCCCAGCCCCACTGGAAGACGGCCACGACGACGCCGTAGGAAGCCGCGATGGAGACGATGTTGAGCACCGCGGCCTTCAACGCGACCAGGACACCGCGGAAGACGATCAGGATGGTCAGGAAGGCGAGGGCGACGACGACAGCGATGATGGAGACCAGCCTGCTGGAGACGATGTCGAGGAAGTCGACCTGGGCAGCGGTGGTACCGGTCACGTACCCCTTCGCGGCGGTTCCCTTCACCGCCTGGGGCAGCACGTCGTCGGACAGGTGATTGTGCAGCTCGGTCGTCTTCTGATCCTGCGGCGCCTTCGTCGAGTAGGCGGTGGCGATCAGGACTTGCCCGTCACTGCTGGTCTTCAGGGGGGTGATCAAGGCCGCGTTGGGAACGTCCGTCAGCGCCTTCTGCGCCTGGCTGTCAAGCGCTGCCCTGTCCGACTGGGGGACACGAGACTGATCGATGACGATGGTCATCGGACCGTTGGAACCGGGTCCGAAGGCTGTTGACATCAGGTCATAGGCCTTGCGGTCGGTGAACGAGGTGGGATCCGCGCCGTCGCCGATGTGCCCCAGCTGGATGCTGAACAGCGGAATGGCAAGCACACCCACGGTGACAAGTCCGCCGACGAGGAACGCCCAGGGCCGGCGTTCCACCCGCATGGCGTAGCGGTGCCACCCGCCGTGCACCTCCTGCCCGGGCTCGGTGTCCGTCTCCGCGATCGGTTTACGCACGCGCAGTTTGTCGATGTGCCGGCCCAGCAGTCCGAGGAGGGCGGGTACGAGGGTGAGCGCCCCGAGGACGGCGGTGACGACGGTGATGGCCGCCGCCATGCCCAGCAGGCCGATGAACGTCAGACCCGACACCCACAGACCGGACAGAGCGATGATGACCGTCACTCCGGACACGAGAACGGCCTTGCCGCTGGTGGCCGCCGCCATCCCGGCGGCGTGCACCGGGTCCTTGCCGTCCATGAGGTGCTGGCGGTGACGAGTGATCAGGAACAGGGCGTAGTCGATTCCGACACCCAGACCGATCATGGTGGCCAGGGTCGGGGAAACGGTTCCGAACGTCCATGCGGCGGCGAGCAGTCCGAGGAGGGCGAGGCCGCCGAGGACGGCGAGCAGAGCGGTGATCAGAGGAAGCACGGCCGCAAGGACGCTTCCGAAGCCGACCAGCAGCACCACGATCGCCACCCCGAACCCGATGGCCTCGCTGATGCGGTCGTTGCCGTGCGGACGGGCGAGTTCGCCGAGGGGGCCGCCGTACTCGACCTGGACACCCGCGGAGCGCAGCGGCTTGACGGCCGAGTCCACGCCGTCCAGGTAGCCATGGCCCAGGGTGGACGGTGATTTGTCGAACCTGACGGTGATGTAGCCGGTCTCGCCATTGGAGGAGAGCGGCCCGACGTTGGGGGTGCCCGGCGGCTGGCTCGGTGCCGTCTGGCCCGGCGGGGGAAGCGGGCTCTGCACAGACAGCACATGCGGCAGCTTCTTCAGACTGTCGACGGTGCTGTTGACGTCGTTGCCCAGCTGGGTCAGCGGCTTCGACGTGTCGTGCAGCACGATCTGACTGGAGTAGCCGCCGGCCGCGGGCTCATGCGCCTTGAGGATGTCCAGCCCGTTCTGGGACTGGGTGTTCGGCAGCGAGTAGTCGTCGGTGAACTTTCCGCCGTACATGTGATTCAGGACGGAGGCAGCGGCCAGAGCGACCAGCCACAGCACGATGACGACGACGAAGTGCCGGGCGCACCACTCTCCCATGCGGCGCAGGCCGCCCTTGCGGCGCGGCGGCCGATCCCCTGCGGCAGCATTCCCCGGTAGCCGTGAAGTGCGCGACTGCCTCAGACGTGAAATGCGCGACTGTCGCTGCCTCATGACGAACTCCCATTAGTAAATCGGTAGGCGCATTGCCGGGGTTGAGGTAACACGCTCTTCGGGTCCACCCTAGGCGGGAGAGAGATCGATGACCAACCGTATTTGCCTGGCGCTACGGGCCGAGTTTCTCGCGCAGCGCCTCCTCGAATTTCTCCGGCGCCACCTCGCCCAGTTCGGGATACATTCTGATGACGTCGGCCAGGAGTTCGACGACTGTCGACTCCTCGCTCCTGATCTTTTTTGTGGCCTCCTCTGCCGGAAGCCAGCCCGTCAACTCGGTTCCGCCTGACGGAGCATGCGCCGATCTGATCACCCACTGCTCGTCGCCGACGATCTTTACCCACCAGCCGGGTGGAGCATCCGGTACCGGCAGCGGTATGCCTGCCTGTTCCCGGAACTGATTTTCCGTCAGCCATACCTGCCTGTCCTCATCTGGGTGGACCGCGTCGCCACTCTTGGACGAATCGAAATATTCGTATGTTCCCTGGGCTGTGCGGCGTACCTGCCAGGGTGTGACGCCCAGGCGAGCGACCGTGCCCGGCTTGGGTGCGTACCATCCCGGCGTGCTCTCGTCAGGGGGGCCGTCCTCGGCATGCCATATGAATTTCCAGACGCCTTCGTTCGTATGGAAGCCTCGCCAGAGGCCTTCTCTGACTTTTTCGATGTCGCGGTACTCCGACTCCGGTGGGGGCCTGCCGAGCTGCGGCTGACCGGGGGTCGGAGCCGACACCTGCGGTTTGAGAACGGCGAGGAGCGCCGCCGCAATCTGCTCACGACCGGCTTCCATGGGCGAGGGGGTTGCCATGTCCGCCTCCTACTGCCGAGTCGAACCGTGTAGCGGTCTCCGATGTTTGGTGGCTGCCCGGAAATCGGTCGGCACGGAGCTTTTTTGCCCAAAGGCCTTGTTCTCCTGGTTCTTTGTGAGTTGCCGTCGACACGGGTCAGCCTCCCTGAAGAGGAGTGCGGTAGATGTCCGCCCCGAGTTCTGTCAGCTCCTGTTGGACAGTGCGGCCGGAACGTGTCCGGGCCGAAGTACGCAGCAACGTACGGACGCTTCCGCTCAGCGTCGTGAGGGCGAGATAGCCGGGCTTCGCGAAGGGGTTGCGCCACGCCAAGTTCTGTACGGTCTCCCCGTTGCCGTCCCGGTATCCGTCGGTCCTCATCGTTCGCCCGGCCCAGACGGCGTCGTCCAGGGACCCTTCGTCGGGGCAGTCGAAGACGACCTCGGCGTCGGTGTGCGCGGTCCAGCCCCACACGCGCATGCCGCCGTCACCTCCCACACGGAACTGCACATACAGTCGCCCTTCGGCGTCAGGAGGACGGTTGTCCACCTGGGCGACCACGAGGTTGTAGCGGCAGGTGTCGCCTGCCCGGAGAGGCGGCCGGCGTGAGGCGGGCGCGCCGGGCGGTCCTTGAGACTGTCCGGGTGCGGGAGACGACTCGGTCCGTTGGGAGGGGGACTGCTTTGTCTCCCCGGGACCGCCTTTCGGTTGCGGCCTGGCATACGGCGGTGGGGGCGGCTTGTCCCCGACCGGCAGCTTCTTCTCCTCGTGCTTGCGCCTGTCGGTCGGGCCGGGTTCGGCGGGACCCGTGTATCCGGGGGGATTGGGTCCCAGATCCCAGAAGGCGAGCTTTCCGCCCCGCACGGAACTGAAGAGGGAGTCGACGGTGCCCAGCCGGGTCCGGGTGATCCCCCGGACGAACTCCGGGTTCCCCCCGCTCACCGGTACGAAGGCGTAGACATTCTTAAGGGGCAGGCGGGCCCAGGTTCCCAGCACCTTTCGGTCGAGTCGCCCCACGGTGTATCCATCGCCGGTGATCGTCCGCTCCCGCCACCCCGGGCTCTCGGCGGCCTCCAACCGGACCAGGTCGACGGAGCGCCACACGATGTCCGAGTCCGGGGCTCTGCTTCGCACGCCTTCGGCCCACACCCTGAAACCGAACCGATTGCTCTCGAAGCAGACACGCTGGCGCGCTATGAATGCCACTCCATGGGACGCCGCGCTCTGCCCCTCGTCGGACTCCACCAGGGTCCAGTCGTACATCTCCTCGGTCTCCGAGTAGTCCCACAGCTCGGCTTGGGGTATCTGCCGCCGTGGTGCCCTCTTCTCCTCGACCGTGGGAGCGGGGCGGGACAGAAAGCGCATGGGAATGCTCATCACCGTCTCGGTGGCGGCAGTCCAGTCGGCCAGCTGGTCACCGGTGACGATCTGGGCCGGCGTAATGGGCAGACACTTGAGCACCAGGTCCACCACGGGACGCACGATGGCGGTAGCGAGTTGGGCTGCGAACGATTCCGACACCGTGCCCGCCGCATACGTTTTGGCCATCTTCGCCACGAGGTCGCCGGACTCCAACTGCGCTCTGAGGTCTGCCTCCACACCCTTCGCCAAGTGCTCGAGGGTCTCTCTCACCTTGCGGGCGAAACCGGCAGACCGTGGCGGAATACTCGCGATCTCCGCGCGTGCGGCCTCCACCCTGCGAACGAAGTACGCGTAGCAGATCTCCCTGACGACCTTCGAGAGCACTTGCCAGACGAGTCCGCCGCCCACGGCTCCGGCCGGGATGCCCAGCCAGGTCATGAGCAGCCCTATGTTCTTCTGCGCCTGCTCCGCGAGCGCCGTGGCCATGAGCAGGGGGTCCTTGGAGTATTCGGCGAACACCTCGCCGAAGAACTCTCCTTCCTCAGCCTCCTTGCGCCCCTGCTCGATGAGGGCATCCCGGGTTCCGTAAACGGCCGTGGCCCGTACCGTCTCCACCACTTGAGCCAGCCAGCTGATCCCGATAGGGGCCAGCGCGAGTGTGTTGCGAGAGAGGAAACCGGAGAGGTCATCGACCTTCTTCAAGGTTTTCAGCCGCTCGGTGCGATGCTGTGAGACGTAGGCCTTCAGGGCCTGCGCGTAGATGTCCACCTTCACTGTGGCAAGGCCTGCCGAGGTGCTGCTGGTCACGTCGCCGAGTTGCGTGCCAATGGCTTTTATCGCGTTCGAGGCTTCTTTCGCGGCCCGGTCGAGTTCTCTGATCCGGCGGTCGGCCCGGCCTCCTGCCCGCGAGCGGCGGTCGGCCTTTTCGAGTTCCGAGACGGACTGACGCAATTTCTGGCGCAGCGCGATCAGGATCTGTGTGTTCGCCGTGATGACACGGCGCTGGGTCAGGTAGGCCTCCTGCGTTGCCGTCGACCGCAGGAACTCTTGCTGGGACAGCCGGAAGAAAAGTTTCAGGGCCCGCTCGTGCCGGATGATGTGCGACTGGCAGGTCTTGTCGATGTCACGCAGTGCCTTGAGGACGTCACGGTTCGCCTCCTCCAGCACCCGGACAGCGGCTTCCTGGACGGCGGGCTCGGATACTTCCGCCTCCGCCAGCCGCGACAACGAGCGCACGACGGATCCGTACATCTCCGTTCGCTGAACCGCAGCCAGAGAGACCCGTGCGCCGTCGGAGGACTGTTGCGCCCACCACCAGTCCTTGAGCTTCTGGAAAGAGATCCTGACGATCTCCTCCTCGCGCATCCGTGCTTCGCGGATCTGCCGTGCGGGATCACTCTCGGCGTAGGTCCGGGAGCGCAGAAGCCGGGTGTCGGAGGCCTTGCGCTCAAGGTCTCCGGTCTGGGGTCCCTCACCTGCTTCGCTCATGTCGGCACGTCCTCACAAGAGCCGCTTGCCTGTGAGCCGCCCGGGGGAGGCGGTTGTCTCAGTCGGGCAGCACCTCATCCACGAACATTTCAAGAATCCGGGCCTCCCGCCGGAGGAGTTGGTCCTTCGTGGGGCTCTCCGACAGCGCGCCGGACTCGTCATCCGCTATTTCGGCCGCCTTGCGCGCCAGTCTTGCCGCCCAGTCCTCCTCCTCATCCATCACCGCTGCGACACTCTCGGCGGATTCCTGCGCGACTTCCGTGAGCCGCTCCTGAACCTCCTGCGGAGCGAGTTCGCCCCGGCCACTCTCGATCGTGGTGATGACGCCGATGGGGCCCTGCCCGAGATCGTCGTACCTCGCTGCGAGGTAGTCCACCGTTTGAGGGGTGGGCTCGTTGTCGGCGCAAAAGCGCCGGACCGGGCTCTCGAGCAGGCCCGCGACCAGCTCCGTGGCCTCTGTCACGGCCCACCTCCTCAATGGGACCAGGCTGCTTGCCGTCGCTCACCGCAGGTCTCAGCATCTCCCAGTGTTTGATGGATCATGAGGGCGGGCCATGCAGACTTACGGGCAGATAATCCGACATAATCTGCCCTTTTTGCATAGCCCGATTCGCACCGGGGGCGCGCGTTACGGGCGACGACTGACCGAGCTTGTCGCGAGAGTCTGCTGGAACTGCTGGCGTTCCAGCGCGAGTCCCTGTTCCAGATCGAGTCCGCGCCCCTGCATGAGCGCCCGCTTTGCCGCGAAGAGGGCTGTCGGACTCTGCGCCACGATCTGGGCCGCCCACTGTGGAGCGGAGAGCGCAAACCCCCCGGTTTCCAGAACGGCGTTGAGCAGGCCGGCCTCATATGCCTCCTCGGCCTGGATGATGCGCCCGGAAAGGATCATGTGCGCCGCGCGGGTCATGCCGACGATGCGTGGCAGCCGCTGGGTACCGCCTCCACCCGGGATCAGCCCGTTGAGGATCTCCGGCTGACAGAAGTGCGAGCGCCGGGAGGCGATCCGGAGGGTGCAGGCCAGAGCCGTCTCCAGCCCGCCTCCCCAGGCCTGGCCGTCGATGGCCGCGATGGTGGGCTGCGGAATCTCCTCCAGCAGACGCAGGGCGGTACCCCAGGCACCGCGCTCTTCGTCCGTGAGTTCGCCTCGCGCTCCCCGCGCGAGATCATCCAGGTCGGCATGCTTGATGAAGATTCCGTCCGCATCACTGGTCAGCATGACGGCGCTCACCTGGTCCGTCTGCTCCGAGAGGCTCCGCAGCAGTCCGGCCAGTTCGGCCATGGAGGCCAGATCCATGAGGTTCTGAGGCGGGCGCGAGAAAGTGAGAATCGCGAGGCGGCCGCGCCGCTCAGAGGTCCATGAGGTCATCAAGCTTGTCCTGTTCCGTGCTGGCGATGAGTGGCGCGCCGGACGCACCGGTTCCATCCATCCCAAACTATTGACACTGGCAGTGTCAATAGTTTGGGATGGATGGAACCGGATGGGCCAACTTCTCCGTTTTCGTCAGTCACAGAGAGGCCGGACTCGTCACTTTCCGTTGTAGACCTCGTACGTATCGGGCGGGAAGAAAAAGTCGTTGACCTCTCCGCACATGTCCCGAACGCCGTCCTGGGCCTGACCACCCACCACGGCTACCCGCGCGTACACGTGCTGAGATACACGGCTCACACCCGCGCTGAATTCACTGGCGAGCGCCTCGGGCTGCAGCCGGGCCGTCATAAGAAGGTAGGCCACCACCACCGCGACGAGCGTCACTGAACACACCAGCAGAGCAACTATCAGACGAATGAAAGCGAAGATGAAATCACCTCCACGGCACCACATGGACCGCTTCGAAGCAGCTATGGGAGGGGCTGCGGACGAAGACCTGGAGAGTTTGAGGGAGTTAACCGGACGCGAACATCTCTGCCCTGTCACAGTCAACTCCTCTCACGATAGGCCCATGCGAATGAAAGCCGTGGACAGGTTCGGAAAAGAGATAACTCCGGGCACTCGGGTGACCTATGCACACCGCGGCAAATTGTGCGGTGGCGTCGTGGTCTACGTGACTGCCGAGACCTCAGACTTCGCCCAGGTAGTGATCGACGACCCCGACTCGGGACTGGTCATCAGAAGAGGTGCGCCCGAGCGCTCTCACAACAGGTACGACGACCTGATCGCGGTCCTGGCCGGCTCGTGATGCCGGCGGGCGACCGGGCTCGTTCTGCCGTGGCGGCTCCGTCGGCGGGTGAGACACCGGCGGAGCCGCCACCACCGGCGGTCAGCAGAGCTGTATGGACGACGCGGTGTCGTTCTCCGCGGGCAGCACCAGCCCGACGGCGGTGTTCGGGTCCATGAAGTGGGCTATCCCGTCGTAGTTTGTGTCCGGCTGCCAGCAAAACCGCGTACTACTCGTGGCATTGATCCAGGACGACATCTCGTCGTTGAAGCCGAGCGCACCGAGATCGTTCAATTCGTGTCCGTCCTCGATGGCGTATCCACCGCCCCTCCAGAGCGCGTCCCGGAAGAGACACAAGAATCCGCTTTGACAGGTCGTCTGCCCCGGGGGAATGAACACCACGGCCGGATCCAGCTGAATCCGGTCGGCCGCTCGGGCCGATTGCGCAGCGAGTCCAGAGGCAAGCACCATCGCCGTTGCCACCATCATCCGGACCATTCGCATGACTGGCTCCCTGAGACGTACCCCCGACGACTGGTTTCTCAGGAACCATGACCCGAATGGCAGCATGTCTGCGAGTTCACCCGGCCGTTCGGGTGACAGCGGCGCCGTCATCCGTGAAAACTCTTCGGACTTAAAGTCACCCCCCCGTACCGCCCGGCCCCGCTCACCCGCAAAGCGCCAAGCTGCCGGAGCGGACGAGCGCCGCTATCTTGTGCTCAAGATCACTGACCTGCCGGTGATCTCGCGCACCAGAGCACACCACGCTCGAACGGCAGCCGTGGACCCGAGGGGTGGTAGGGATGGCGAGCAGCACCGGACGGCATGTGGGATGGCCCCTCCTCGCCTGGACCGCCAGCCGTACGGTGCTCCTGCTGAGCGTGTTCGCGGTGCTGCCGTTCCCGGGTCCCGACGCGGCAGCGGACCTGTGGACCGTCTATCCGAACTGGTACGACGTGCTGGCCACCGGCAGATTCCCCGTCGGTGACGTGACCTGGCAGTATCCGCCCGCCGCTGCCATCGCCGTGCTCGCTCCCGCCCCTTTGCTGCCACTCCTGGGCTACGCGGCGGCCTTTGTGCTCATCCTGATCCTGGCCGACGCGTGCGTTCTGCTCCTGCTGCTGCGCGCGGGTCAGCCCTGGCGCAAGGGTTCCCTCGCGTCACCCCCCGGCGCCGCGGGCGAGGACGGCACGACACGCACGACCGGAGCCTGGTTCTGGGTCGTCGGGGTGCCCCTGCTCGGCCCGACGGCCTATGCCAGATACGACCTGTTGGTGACCGCCGTGGTGGTGGCGGCGCTGCTCGTGGGCGTGGGCCGTCCGCGCCTCCTCGGTGCGGCGGCCGGCCTGGGCGCCCTGTTGAAGGGATGGCCGCTGCTGCTCCTGCTGGGCATCAGGCGGGGCCGTTGTGCCCGCCTGGCCTGGGTGAGTGCGGCAGTCGTCATGGCCGCACTCACCCTGCTGTTCACGCTGCTGATGCCCGGTGCCCTGGCCTTCCTGGGGTACCAGCGCCGGCGGGGTATGGAGATCGAATCGGTGGGCGCCCTCGTCTTCCATGTGGCCCGGCATCTGGGCTGGTCGGGCGGAGTCCAGCCGAACTACGGCTGCATGGAGTTCATGGGTCCTTATGTGGAGCTGGTCAGCATGGCCTCTGTGGCGATGACCGTCGCCTGTACGGCATGGCTGGCTGTCGGACGTCTCAGGGCTCGCGTGTACTCCGCCGCCACCCTGCCTCACTCCACATTGACGGCCGTGCTGCTGTTCATTCTGACGAGCCGGGTCATCAGCCCGCAGTACCTGCTCTGGCTCATCGGCGTCGTCGCGGTGTGCCTGATCCTTCCGCGACCGGCCATGCTTCGGCCCGCCGTCCTGATCCTCCTGGCCACCGCGCTCACCACCCTGGAGTTCCCCGTCTGGTTCGGGCATGTGGTGGACAGCGACTGGATCGGCATATCTCTGCTCGTCTGCCGCAACGGGCTACTCATCACGGCAGCGGTCCTCTCGGGACGCCAGGTGTGGCAGGAGACAGTGGCTCCAGGGGCACGCCGCCCCGCCATGGACCTCGCGAGCGAGCAGCCGAACGCCCAGCTAATCGGTCCCGAGGTGTGACGGACGAGGAACCGCAGCCCTGGTACGGGGTGGCCTTCCCCGCGTACGCCTATGCGCCCGGCCGCCCCCGGAATCGGTTGAGAGGCGCCGACAGACGCCCGGTCCGGGCCGGGGCCTGCCGCGTGGAGTCCTCCCGTCTCCAGACGCCGAGCCGCGCCTCCGTCTCCGCCTCCCCCGCCTCCAGCAGGACCTGGACGACCTCGGGCGAGTCGGCCGGCGCCTGCATGTCCGGCGACCACCACTCGTCGGGCCAGAACCGGCCCAGTATCCCCATGGTGCGTCGCAGATAGCGCAGCGCTTCCGCGAATGCTCCGAGTGCGTCCCCGTATTTCTGTGCGGCCTTGGCATCCCTCGCGGTGCGGCCGTCGACCGGCGTGCCGAACCGGTGGATGTCGTCGGCAAAGGACACGAACTCGGGATACTCCTCTCGCAGCGTCGCACTTCCGCGCCACCTCTCCAGATGGGCGAGTGGTGTGACCAGGTCCTCCGCAGATGTCGGGTCGGCTGCCAGCGAGTGCGCGAAACCCCGCACGTTCTGCCAGCTGGGGAAGTGCGACACGGCCGGCGGAACAGTACCCGGGCGCCCGGCCGAACGGGGCGCGTCGAGCCGGCCCGACGTCAGCGTCGGGGCGGGAAATCCCTGCGGAAGGCCACTCGGCGCGGACCCCAGATCGCTCCGCAGCCGGACGAGGCCCTCATCGATCATCGCCACGACTGCTGCCGGACCGTGCACCGGCAGCTTCCCTCGCACCGCCCACGCCTCGGGCCAGCCTTCCTCCATCACCATGAGGGTCCGGGCGATCCTCGACAGATAGCGTGCCAATGAGAGGACGGCCTCGGGGTACGAGGAGGTCCCGGTGAACGTGGAATCGCGGCGGACTCTGGCTTGGAGCAGTTGGACGACCTCCCGGTGAAAATCGGGGAGCGCCCGCTGCACGACCCGGCTGTCGGCCCAGTTCTCGGCGCTGCCCAGCGGATCGGTGAATGCCTCGGCCTCCCACTCCCCCAGCAGCACGGCCCGCGCCACCTGCTCGGTGACGTCCAGGCTCACACCAGGAGCGTCCTCCGCGACATGCGCCCTTCGCGCCTGCTCCAGCACGTCCTGAACACTCTGCCCCCCGGCATACCTGAGGTCCGCTTCGACGAGTGCGGCGACCGCGGCACGGAGGGCGTCCGAACCGATCCCCAGGAGTGCGCAGAAGAGACCGGGGGGTACCCGGATCGCACTCCGGAACGACCACAGGGCCGGCCACTCGCCGGGGGGCATGCCACCGACGGTTTCACGCAGCGTGCTGAAGTAGCCGTCCAGATTCTCCAGCTCATCCATCGCGCCGTCCACGGCGCCACGTTTGCTCGCCAGATTACCCAGGGCCTCGAGCGTGGTCTCCAGCTGATACGTGAACTGCGGGTATCGCGTCATCAGCGTCTCACTGGCGAGCCAGGTACCCGCGTTGTCGAGCGGGCGCGTGAAATCCGTGCTGCTCCACTGATGCTCGGTCATGGCTCGCAGCACCAAGAACGCGGCAAGTTCACCACTCGGCAGCGCGCCCGCGGGTTCCTGACGCACTCTGCTCTGCGCCTCTGCGACGAGTCCAGCCGGCAGATTCCCGCGCGCGAGGTACTCCCCCAGCAGCGCGATTTCCGGTGATACGGTCATGCCACCGCCGCCTTCCAGCGGCCCCTGTCGATGCTATGCAGTGTATGACCGTCAGACGTACACCGAGAGGATCATTTCTGCGGATCCCGGTGCTTCCATGGGACGGTCGATCTCTGAGAGCCACACTTCGAACCGGCATTCCCGCGCATTCGCCAGATCGATCAGCACGGACCTGGCCGCATCGTCATCCTGGCCGAACGGCACCACGATGGGATCGGTGTAGCTCATCCCGGCCAGCATGTCACCGGACGCGTGAAACAGCGCGATGCAGCATTGCACCGGATCCTCGAACATGGACGGCGTCAACTCGAAACAGACAAAGCCGTTCGGACAGGACAGCACCGCCTCGGAAGGTCCGCCGGACAGTACCGGCCAGTGTTCGTTGCTCATGATCTTGTGCTGGTAGTAGTCAAGCATGGCATCGGACAACTGCGCCGGGCCCTCGGAGACTCGATAATCCAGCATGACCGTTTCCGCCTTCCTTCACTCAGGCTGATTTCCTGTCCTCAGGCTCCCGATTCACTCTCGGACCGGCCCGGGATCCCACCGAATACACCGGCGGCCCTGGCCCGTCTGATGAGGATCAGCCAGGCTCCGACGCCGATCAGAGTCCCGGCCCCTGTCCATACATATGCCAGAAGTTGCATGAGGCTGGTGATCTGCTCGTACACCGTGTTCGCCGTGGGCTTGTCGACTCCGGGACCGAGATCGTTGTCAATGAGCCTGCCGAAGATCGCCACTCCCGCCCAGAGAAGCAGGCCGCCGATCGCATAACTGAACGCGACGGTCATCACGGCCCGGAGACGGCGGTCCGAAACCACAATGGCGCCGGCCGTCAGCAGCAGTGTGGCGACGGGCAGCCAGATACTGAGCAGGGACAGCACGTGCAGCTTGCCGCGCAGCACCTCAAGGCTGTTGGCCTGCAGGAGCCTCACCGGCGCGTGCGTGTCGGGTATGAGCGCCGCCCGTGTGTCTCCCGCCGCTTCCATTCCCTTTTTCACCTGCGAGATGACGGGGCCGAGATCCACCCCCAGGGAATCGTCATCGCTGCTTCCGATCAGCGACTGCTTCGCGAAGCCGTGCGTGGCTCGCACCGCGGCGTTCCAGGCGGCGGGAAACCCGGAACTCTGGGTGAAGGAGCGCACCCCCAGGCTGAGCGCTGCCGCGTCTCCCGGGGAGGCGAACGCCTGCCGGGGGGAGCGGGCGATCACTTCCTGCGTCACCCGCTTGGCAACGGCGTCCTGCACATCCTGGTCATGCGCCAGCGGTGCCATGAGGGCCACGTAGCGTCCCGTGTCACTGATCTGCTGTGTCCACAGCGCAACGGTGCTGAGGGGGACCAGGACGACGATCAGGAGGCTCATCACCGCGGACCAAAAGCTCCTCATGACTCTAGGAGATGCCCGACCCGGACCAGCCGCGACCGGACGGGAACCTGCACTCGTAAGGATCACGTCACTCCGGAGTCACCCGAAAGGGAAGCGCCTTCCCGGTGATCGTCCCTGACAGGGGCACGGGCGCCCCTCCTCCCGGGGCGGCAGGCGGAACCAGCCGGTGGAGCGGACGCGTTTCTCCCGGTCCGGCGGGGGCGGCGGGCTCTCCCCGGAACACCGACTACCGCAACGCACCACCGGCTGCACGGCGACGAGCGCGAGAGCAACGGCGAGGGGCCACAGCAGGATGGCTACAAGATCGGGCATATGCACCCCTTACCCGGAAGACGGATCTTTCATGGGCAAAGAACCCTCCCCGGCGCCGGGTAAAACCACCCCCTCCTCGGCTTTTTCGCACCCCGTGCAATATTATGAGTCCTGGCAATGCGGTATGAGACATGCACGTCGCTGATGTATCGAGGTCAAGGTGCGCGATGAGACGCCGGGCGCCCGGGACGGACGCCTGGAGCGAGGACGTCTGACACGGGTGAAAATCGCTGACGCCGTGCTCTCTCTGCTCGATGAGGGAGAGTCGCATCTGCCCGCCGACAAGGTCGCGGAGCGGGCCGGAGTCTCCCGGCGGCTCGTCTTCCACCACTTCGACGACATGCCGCAGCTCGTGGATGCGGCCGTTACCCAACGGCTCGGCCAACTCAGCGACCAGATGAAACCTTTGCCGCACACCGGCCCACGCGAGAAGCGCATCACCGCTCTCGTCGAACAGCGCGCGAGGATCCTGGAGTGGCTCACGCCCGCGCGGCTGGCCGTCATGCGTATCGATCCCCCTTCGGAACGCATCGAGGAAGCCACACGAGCAATCCTCGACCTGGCACGCCTGAATCTCGCCAAGGCTTTCGCCCTGGAGCTGGACACGGTGACCGAACCACGCAGAGCCCAGCTCATCGACGCGATGCATACCGCCACGACCTGGGGAGCCTGGTACCACTGGCGGATGATGGGGATGGACGCCGCCGAAGCACGCACCGCCATGGAATCGATCCTGCGTATCCTGCTGGAGACAACGGACGCGAACGCGTCCGGCCGTCAGTGACGCGGGGTGCGTTCCCGCCGCGCCGGCAGACGCCGCACCGTTCCCCGCCGGGAGCGCGGTGCCTTGGCCCCGGGCTTTTGCGAGATCGTCCGAGGATCCACGGCCTCCCCCCGGCGCGCCCTCCTTGTCCACGCCGTCCGGGAAGCTGTCGCGATCATGGGGCGGCAGAAAGAAAAAGAAGACGAGCCGCCGGTACAGGCACTGTCGGGATCCGGGCGTGCCCGGTCATTGAGTTCGGTGTACCCCACCATGCGGCCTGCCCGGGCGTAGTGGGGCTTGCTCCGCCGCCAGGGGGCCTCGTCGAGAGCCTGACGGACATAGTCGAGGGTGTCAGGGGCTTCCGGCCACACCGGTCGTTCCTCGTTGACGAGATCGCTGTCCGTCAGCAGTGAACTCATCGGCTCGGCCTCTTCCTCGGGCGGCGCCGGCCTCTGCTCAGGATTCCCTGGTGGTTCCCGATGCCGTCCCGGATCACTAGCCGTCCGTCAGAGCGATATGCGGATAGTATTTGCGCCCGTTGGATTTGATCATCTCTGTCGGCGACATGAGGCCGATATCGTGACGCACTCGCGCCGCGAAGGCCCGCGAGTCGACGGGCCCCACGCTCTCCTCCCCGCTGCACCATGCCCGGTAAGCCGCGTAGAGACTCCTCTGCTCGACTCGCAGACCCAGCCGGCGCCGCGCGTCCCGAGTACAGCGCTGGGCAAGAAACCGGCCGACGTGGTCCTCGGTCGTGGCGTACGTGTTCGTCGCGATGCGCACTCTGTCCGGACCGGTCAGCGAGTCCCGGGTCCTGAGGTAGCGGCGAGCCCCCTCGATCAGCCAGTGCAGGATCCCGGGCCCTTCCTCACGAACCAACTCGAATGCCAGGTTGTCGATCTTGTTCACGTCCGGCACCACCCGCTCGAACGGAATGAGGCGGATGCGTCGCCAGAAGGAAAAGCCGCCCGTCAATACCTCCGGCTGGTGGTTTCCGACCAACCAGAGATGATGAGTGGGCGTGAACGAGATGTAGCCCTGCCTGATACGCCGGGCCTTGATCCTTTCCCCTCCCGTCAGCAGACGGACTCGGGCCTCGTCGAACTTGTCCTGGGGCTTCAACTCGCTGCACACCACCAGTCGTCTCCCGTGCAGCTCGGTAAGCCCGGTGGAATGCCCGGAAAGAGATCCCCTGTCCATCAGAAATCCGGGGGGCGCAACATCGGCATAATCGCCCAGTATCTGGATCATCGCGTCCAGCAGTACAGATTTTCCATTCTTCCCCTCGCCGAACAGAAAAGGAAGAACCTGTGCGCTCACATCACCCGTGATCGAATAACCGAGCAGAAGATGAAGAAAGTCTGTCATCTTCTTGCCCTCCGGGTTCTCCCCAAAGGTTTCCGACATAAATCGATGCCAGCGCGGAGTATCGATTTCCTCTGGAGCCACGCTCGTGGCCCGTGAGTGGAGGTCGCGAGCGGGATCGGCGTTCCGCAGCCGCCCGGTCCGCAGTTCCACCACGCCGGCTGGGGTGCACAAGGCATACGGGTCACCGTCCAGCATGTCCGGCGCGATGGACATGTCCGCGGACGCCTCGGCCTGAACCAGCAGTGCTTTCAGACCGGCTGTGGACAGAGTGCGCCGCTTGTGACGACGGAGATCGCATTCCGAGAAGTAACGCATCGGATCACTCGGTGGAATCTTCTCGGCCATTTCACCCGCAGCCCAGAGAGCAGCGACCCCGCCACCCTGATTCCACCGGTATCCGTCCCAGCAGAACCACCCCAGCCCTTCCACATGCCGAAATCGGTCACCGTACAGCTGAACAAATAGCTCAGCGTTTCCCCGGTCCGTGAGCGAGGGCGGAATCAATCTACTGCGGGCCAGATCACGCGTCACGCACGTCGACGTTCGCGCACAGGAATCCTGAGACAACGGCTGGTGAGCGATGATCTGCTCAGTCGTGCCGGCTATATCAGAAGACCGCACATCTCTGGTGTTGCTCATGAGCCTTTCCCACTATGCCGGTCACCACATTGAACGACGCAGCGATGACTCCACATCCGGCAGGAGCAACCAGGATCCGAGCCGGCCCGCCCCAGGGCCACCAGAGCTCGATTTTCGCTTTTTGAAAGCTCAAGCGGTTCGCCACCGGGCTCTTGCGGGGGAAGGGAGGCGGAGCAACAGGCTCCCGAGGCGCGGTGTGCCCACCGGCGAACGCCATCCGTCAGGCACCTGCCTGGCACGAGAAGCTGACGGTTCTCACCGGGATGCAGTCGCACGAGGGAGTCCTTGTCAAGCAGGCGTGTGCCCTCACATGAGGCCGACACGGACGGGTGGACACAGCCGCCACCTACACAGCGTATGTGCACTTCAGGTGCAACTTTATACCCGCGATCCTCCGGCAACTCCAGCCCCGCAGCACAGATGATCCAATTTGTCGCGTTTCGTAATTGGCTGGATTAATTAGTACTCTGGAAGTCTGATATACCACTTCGCCGCCCATGTCGAATTCGCACCAGGCACAATCCCGTACGACGCCGGAAGAGACCGGTGGGCCACTCCCCCGCCCTCTCGCTTACTGGCCCCGACACGAAGCCGCAGGCCGAGGCGGCGGTCGAGCCCTCCTCGGGTCTAGGGTCTGTCACGTGAGCGCGGACGATGCGAACCGGCGGTGGACACAGGCAATGCCCGAGGCCTACGAACGCCACCTCGTGCCCGTCTTTTTCCGCCCCTTCGCCGCCGACCTGGGCGCCCGAGCGGATGCGTCGCGCGCCCGCCGGATTCTGGAGCTCGCCGCCGGAACCGGAGTGCTGACCTCGGCCCTGCTCACCGCGGTGCCCACGGCCTCGGTGGTGGCAACAGACCTCAACGACGCGATGGTCGCCGCCGGATCGGCACGGGAGCCGCGCGCACTGGCGGCAGACGGACGCCCAGGACCTGCCTTTCGAGGACGCCGGCTTCGACCTCGTTCTGTGCCAATTCGGGGTGATTTTCTTCCCCGACAGGCCCGCCGCCTACAGCGAGGTACGCCGGGTCCTGGCCCCGCACGGGCAGTTCTTGTTCAACAGCTGGGGCCCGCTGGCCTCGCACGGTTTCGGGGCGGCTTTCCAGGCTGCCCTGGAACATGCCATGCCCGACGGAGCGCCCCCGTTCCTCAAGGACGTGCCGCACGGCTACACCGATCCAACCGTGGTCGCCGCAGACCTCGCGGCCGCCGGACTGACCCTGTCCACGGCCGAGGAACTCACGCTGGAGGGCGTCGCGGAGTCGGCGGCCTCCGTCGCCACCGGGTTCATCACCGGCACCCGGTGAGCGCCGCCGTGCAGGCCCGCGAAGACGCACAGGCCCTTTGGGCCGCCGTCACGCGGGAGATGACGGACCGCCTCGGTACGGGCCCCGTGACGGCGCCGATGACCGCGACCGTCTATACGGCGCAGCATCAGAAATGAGCCTGACCGGAAAACGGCCCAGTGCTGCCCCGGCATGTCCACCGGCCGGTCCGGACGCCCTGCACGAAGTCGGCTGACCAGCCCGCGAACTCAGGAGGGGCAGCGGGTATGGGGGCTGCCCCCAGCCTCGGCGTCACCTCCCGTCAGGTGCCCCGGCCGGCCGGCAGCGGAAGCCGCGCTGATCCGGCGGCGAAAGGGATCCACCACGCCTGCGATGCGGCCGGGCCCCGTCGCCGCCTGCAGTCGCCGGAACCCCGTCCCTCGCATTCGACACGGCGTACGGCACATCGAGGAACGCAGCGACCTTCCGCCCGACCGTCTCACCGAGACCGGCTCCCCCCTCAGGCCCACCCCAGCACGACACGACATATGAACGTATGAGTTGAAATATGCAAAGTTGGTGCAAGCGGGTATTAGCGTAAGGCTTCCCACCTGGACGCATAACGAAAGGAACCGGTGCCGTGCGCGCCCCATCCCACGACGGCTCTGAACTGCGGGTTTGTACCCGGCTGCTCCGGTGACCGCCGCATACCCCGTTCATCGCACTGCCGCATTCTGATCGATCGCTGAGGAATCCCGAATCCCCCCTGGCCACTCGCTTGGAGTGCTTCGGAAGATCGGTAGACGACAATGGCTGAATTCTTGGCGCGTCCTTGGGTCCGTTGGGTGGCCCTCAGCCTCGCCATCGCGGTGGGCGCTGTCGCCAGCCTTCTGAGCACTACCGACAAGCGGTCTCGCCTGCTCTTCGACGTGAAACCAAGTGACGTATCCCTGACAAAGACGGTGACCGCCAGCCTCAAGCCCAGCGGTACATACCTGCTGTTCTTCGGCAGGATCGTTTCCCTCGGACAGGACAGTCCAAGCCTCGCCGATCCCTGCCAATGGTTCCCCGGCCGCTCGGACCCAGCCAATGAGCTCGGCCAAGTCACAAATCTTTCCACGAAGGCCGGACAACATGTGACGGCGGGGACAGTACTCGCCGAGACGAACGCGGACCAAGCCCATCACTCCCTCGACGCGGCCAACGAATCGCTGGCCGACGCGAGATCCGCCCTGGCGGCAGACCAGACCGCGGCCGCGGACCTGGCCGGTCAGCTGGCCAAGGCGAATGCGAAGGCGGAGCAGGAGCAGCCGCAAAGCTCTGCGGCACCCACCGAAAACGTCGACAGGTTCGAGGTCAACGCCCGGATCATGGAGTCCTTGCAGCGGGTGGCAACGGCGGAGAGGCAGCAGCAGACTGCTCAGAAAGCCGTGGACAACGCGGCGATCAAGGCGCCCATCAACGGCATCGTCGACTCAGTCAATACCGCGGTCGGCTCGACTCCTTCGTGCCGGATTCCCGTCATCACCATGCATTCGGACGCCCTGTCGGTCAGCGCCAACGTGACCAGTGGTCTGCTGACACAGCTGGCGCCCGGCCAGACAGCCGAAGTCAAAGTGCCGGAAACAGGTGATGTGGCCACCACAGCGATCGACACGGTCCCGTCAAGGGTTGTGACGGAGGAAGACGACGGGAAGGGAGGGTCGTCCGGCAGCCCGTCGCCCTCGGCGTCCACCGGAAAAAGCCGCATGCAATATCCGCTGACCGTTTCCCTGGACAAGCCTCCTGGGACGTTCCGGCCCGGCATGCCGGCTGAACTGACCATCACTCTCGCGCAGCGCACATCGGTGTTGTCGGTTCCTTCAGCGGCCATCCGCCATACGGCCGACGGCTCCTTCGTCACGGTGGTGAAGTGCCATGAGCGGGGAGGCAAATGCCGCGACGCCAAGAAGGTGACCACCTCCGTACGGACCGGGCTCGTCGGTGACACCATGACGGAAATCGCGGGCGGACTGAACGCGGACGACCAGGTGCTGCTTCCGTCCTCAGCGGTGAAGGCCCTGCAAGAGGCGGCCTCGTCGAACTGACCCTCCGGGGGGGCGGCCAGGCCGAGGGTCCGTACCCGGCGGCCAGGCTCCGAGCGCTTCGATCCCACGATCGAGCGGGGTGCGCTGCCTGGAAACTTCGTCCGCTGCAGCGGGGGCACATCACTACTGTGATGAAGTCACACTGGCGCCGTCTTACCCACTCCCTGTCGTTCGGTTTGCATTTCTCCCATGTCGCACAGCTGGGGCGGTCGTCTGTCGCGGCCGTCCTCTCCTACGCTGCCTCGGTGTCGCTGTATCCGACCGACGAAAACCTGCTGGCTCCTCTTACCGCCCTCCTCGTCGTTCAGGTCAGCGTATTCGAAACGATGAGGACCGGACTGCGTCGCGTCGGCAGCGTCGTCGCGGGCGTGCTGCTGGCCATGGCCTTCAGCATGGCGGCCGGGTTGACATGGTGGAGCCTGGGCGTGGTGGTCATCATTTCGCTCCTGTGCGGGCATGTGCTGCGGGTTGGGGAGTTTGCACCGGAAGTGGCGATCAGCGGCATGCTCGTGCTCGGTGTGGCCGACGTATCCGGCACAGCCGCCAACCGGATCGTCGAGACGTGCATCGGCGCGGTCACCGGCGTGTTCTTCAGTCTGCTCACCGGTTCCTCGACGTGGATGCAGCCGGCCAGACAAGCCGTTCCGGCCCTCGCCTCCGAGATGCGGCACCTGCTCGGTCAGGTCGCGGCCGAATGGGCACACGGGGCGGCGCCGGAGCGAAAGGCAGCGTGGGGAAAACGAGCGCACCGAATCCACAGGGACATCGGCTGGGTGGACAAGGAACTGGCACTGGCCGAGAGGACCAGGCGCTTGCATCCAGGTACGCGGGACGGCTCACCCGCTCGTCTTCGATTGCGCTCCGGGCTGGATTCCTTGAGAAGCTGCGCGTCAGCGGTGCAGACCTTGTGCAACGCACTGGCCTGGCCTTACGGTCCCGACACGTTCAGTACCGATTTCACCGCGCGCATGCGAGAAGTCCTTCTCTATTTGGGTGACGCCCTCGAGGCCTTCGGTCTGCTGCTGTCCGCGCCCGGCGAGGACGATGCCGTGGATGCCGACCAACGCCTGCGCCACCTCCTGGCCCGGGCATCGGAAGGCCGGGCCGCGCTCGCGGGGGAACACCGCGCCCGAGTGACATCCGATGCGGCCACGAAACAGCTCCACAGCACCGTGCTGGCCTGCATCGACAGTCTCATCAGAGATCTTCGGCGCCCTCGCGTTCCCCCGGGAGCGGCCTGACTGGGACGTAGGCGGATATACCACCCGGATCCACTCGCGCCGGAATCGGTCCTGGCATCCTTGCGATGCGGATACTGGAAAGGACGTCACTCGACGCTGAAGGGAGCATGACGTGCAGGTCAGCGTCCAGATCGCGGCAACCGCCCCCGATGTGGTCAACTACCTGTCGGTTCCCTTGACGGGGGCAGTGGCCGGCATGCTTGGCGGCCGTATCGTGCGTGCACGGCACAAGATGACCTTCAGCACCACCATCCTGTACGGAATCCTGGGCTGCGTCCTGGGCTTCCTCGTGCTTCAGTTCGTACCCGTTCTGCTGGGGCACGGATTTCCCTGGCTCAGGCTGCTGGTAGCGGGAGTGGTCGGCGTCGTCATCGTGATGGGGACGGGCCAGCTCGCCGCTCGCCGCTGGACTCGACACCATCCTGATCTGGTTCACGCCGACGATGTGACGGCGCTGATCGCAACGGGAGAGAGCAATCGGGTCGAATTCAAATCCTCTGCTCGCTGGAACAGCCACACCCAGAACCGGGACGAACGCCTGGAACAGGTGATCGCCAAGACGGTCGCCGCGTTCCTCAACGCCGATGGCGGTACCTTGCTCATCGGGGTGGACGACACCGGTGCGGTTCTGGGGATCGAAAACGACTACAGGCTGGTCCGCCAAGGCGATCAGGATCGCTACGAACTCTGGCTGCACGATCTGCTGGGCAACTGTCTTGGCAAAGCCGCACTCAGTCAGACCAGTATGAGCTTCCCTCGAGTCGGGGGGCGCGACATCTGCCGGATCGACATCGAACCCGCGCCCTCTCCTGTTTTCCTCCGGCCGCCCAAGGGAACACCCGCCGCTGATTTCTATGTCCGCCTCGGTAACTCCACCCGCCAGATGCGAACCGATGAAGTGCTCGAATACGCGTCCTATCGGTGGCCGCGCCATCTCAGCGGCCCACGCCACCGGTTCCGCCGCTGGCTGCGGTCCCGAATGAACCCGTGAGCCGCGACCGTCGACGGCCGCTCTGTCCTCGAGCGTCCGGCGTCAGGCGTCCGGTCCAGCTCTGGCTGCTCCTGCGGGGTGAGTGAGCGGTTCCGAGTCCTCACTCCTGCCCGGACCCTGCCGGCAGAAGCAGGGCCGCCGGCATTGCCTCCCCCAGAAGTAGCCGTGACGCGGGCAGCTGCCGACGGTTGCGTGATCACCAGCGCCTGCGCCACGGCTGCGATCACCGGGCGATGTCCAGGGGCGCCCGACGACCAGAGCGATGTTTGCACTATGAGTGTCACGAGGCAAGCGGATTCCGGCCACCTCCCGCGACGCGGGAAACCTCTCCCCCCACCCTTGCCCTTGTCGACACCAGTACATACAGTTCGCCAATAATTTCATTACATAGAGGATGCAATAAGTTTGGGGTGGGCTCATGCGGCTGCTGCGTACACCGGACGAGTGCTTCAAAGAGCTCCCGGGCTGGCCCTTTTCACCGCGATACCTCCAGGTGCCGATCGCACCGGGCAGTCCGGAGACCGCTCGGGTCCACTACGTCGACGAAGGGCCACCCTCCGCGCCGCCGGTGCTTCTCATGCACGGGGAGCCGACCTGGTCCTATCTGTACCGGCACGTGATCCCGCCCCTGACACTCGCCGGCCACCGGGTCGTCGCCGTCGATCTGGTCGGCTTCGGCCGCTCTGACAAGCCCGCGCTGCAGGCCGACTACACGTATGCCGCTCACGTGGCCTGGATGGCTCATGCCGTGTTCGGTGTGCTGGACCTGCGTGACATCACACTGGTCTGCCACGACTGGGGCGGGCTCATCGGGCTTCGGCTGGTGAGCATGGCTCCGGACCGCTTCGCCGGAGTCGTTGCCGCGAACACCGGCCTGCCCACCGGCGCGCAAGCCCCGACCGAGGGCTTCCTGGCCTGGCGGCGCATGGCCTCGCAGGCCGAAACCTTCCAAGCGGGCTCGATAGTCGCCATGGGCACCGTGGCGCACCTGCCCGACGCCGTCCGCGCGGCGTACGACGCCCCCTTCCCGGACGACACCTACAAAGCCGGGGCCCGCGTGTTCCCCGCCCTGGTGCCGTTGTCGCCGGAGGATCCCGCGGCGGCCGACCAGCGGCGGGCCTGGGACGTACTGGCCGGCTTCGACAAGCCGTTCCTGGCGGCGTTCAGCGATCGCGATCCGATCACGCAGGGCGGTCAGTACCCGTTCCTGGCTCGGATACCGGCAGCCCGCGAGCACATCGTCAAGGGAGCCGGCCACTTCCTCCAGGAGGACACCGGCCCTCAACTGGCCGAAGTGATCAAGCAATTCATCGAGACGAAGCCGACGAGGAGAACAACCCGATGAGCCTGTTGCCCACCCAGCAGCAGCTGGACGACTTTGTCACCAGCGACGTCGACGGCGAGATCCTCATGTGCAACCTGCTGAAATTCAGCGATCCGCAGGAGTACAGCCGCTACGCGGAACTCGTGGCCGAACTGCTGGAGAAGGTGGGAGGCCGGATTCTCTGGGCGGGCGCGGCACGGCACCTGCTGGTCGGCGGGCAACCGGACGACTGGGACGCGGTGGCCCTGGTCACCTATCCCAGCCGGCAGGCCTTCTTGGCCATGGTGGCCGACCCGGGCTATCAGAGTGCCCTGGAACACCGCGACCGCGGTCTGGCGAGGACGGCGCTGATCTGCTGCACCCAAGTCCCGGCGGACGGCGCCATGACGGCTCCGGAAGCCGGGTGAGGACGATGCGCCGGTGCATCTTGTTCATCACCACCGACCAACAGCGCTTCGACTCGCTCGGCTGCAACGGAAACAGCGTCGTGCGGACCCCCGTGATCGACGCGCTGGCCGCGCAGGGACACCGTTATGAACGCGCCTACAACCAGAACACGGTCTGCATGCCCGCCAGGTCCACCATGCTCACCGGACAATACGTTCGAACCCACGGAGTCATCGCCAACGGGATCCCACTGCCGAAGGACGCCCCGTCGATCGCCGCCCACCTCAAGGAAAAGGCCGGTTACCGCACCGCCCTCGTCGGTAAAGCGCACTTCGAACCGGCCTTCGACCCCAACCTGCGCTATGACGAGACGCGGCGGGCAGCGGCCGGCGACACCGGCTCTTGGCGGGGCTTCGACTACAGCATCCAGGCAGCACACGCGGCAGCGTTCGGGGACCATCTGATCCAGCACTACGGACATTGGATCGCCGAGAACCATCCACGGCATCTGCGGTCCTTCGCCGAACTCCTGGGCGCCGCGCCGGGCGGCGACACCGGAGCCCCCGAGACCAAGCACAACCCGATCCCCCGGGAGATCTACCACACCGACTGGATCGCCGACCGGACCATCGAGTGGCTGGACACCCTCGCAGACGACGAACCCTTCTTCTGCTGGATGAGTTTCCCGGACCCGCATCACCCCTGGGACCCCCCGCAGTCCGAAGCCTCGCGGATCGACTGGCGTGACCTCGACCTGCCCGCCGGCCACCCAGGAGACGACGAGGCCGTCCGCAAGGTCCTCGCCGGCAAGCCCGCGCACTGGCTGGCGTACTACGAAGGCCGCTGGGCCAACGCGGAAGGCGGCCCCAGCGCGTTCGTCCCTCAGCGCCTCACCCGGCCCCAGATCCTCGAAATCAATGCCCGCGTCCAGGTGATGAACGAACTCATCGACGAGGCATGCGGCCGTGTCCTGAGCCGACTGGAACAACGGGGTCTGCTCGACCACACCGACGTCGTCTACACAACCGACCACGGCGAGATGCAGGGCGACTTCGGCCTGCTCTACAAGGGGCCCTATCACGTGGACGCGCTCATGCGGCTCCCGCTGATCTGGAGACCGGCACCAGTGAGCGGCACGGTCTCCCCCACCGTCGTCACCGATCCGGTCAGTCAGCTCGATCTCGCCCCCACCTTCTGCGCCATCGCCGGAGTACCGCCCGCACCCTGGATGCAAGGCACCCCGCTGCCCACCTCCGACGGCAGTGGGCGCGAACGGGTCCTGTGCGAATGGGACAGCCAATTCCCCGGCTACGGCATGCACCTGCGCACCATCTACCGGGACGGATGGCTGTGCACCGTCTACGAACCGTCGACAGCGGGGGAACCGAACGGCCTGGAGAAGACATGGGGCGACGCTGTCCTGCGCCCCACGCCGATCCAGTACGACGGCACGGAGGGTGAGCTGTACGACGTGCACACCGACCCGCACCAGTGGCACAACCGGTGGTCCGACCCGTCCCTGCGTTCCCTACGTCGTGACCTCGTGGCCGATCTGTACGACCACCTTCCGCCCCGGACCAAACGGCTGGACGTCGAGGCTCCAGCCTGAGGCCCGCGGGCTCGCCGCCGTCGGTATCCCTGCGTAAGCGTGGTCCAGGGTCCGGCGGGCGCGCGTGCGTCGGCACCGCAGCCCGCACGTCAGCTCCTGCCGAGTTCGACGGCCCTCTGCGTGGCCATCAGGTCGACGACGACGTGGCGCAGGTCCTTCGGAGCGCGCAAGGGCCTCAATTCTGCCTCCACCGCGGCCGAGAGGGTCTCCCAGTCCTTGTAGCGGGTGTTTCCGTGCGCTCGTAGCAGCTCGTCATTGGTCACGAAGGTGCCGTCAGGCGTGACGGCCAGGAAAGACACACCTGACGCGTCCTGGAGCAACCTCATCGCGGATCCAGGAACTGACGGTACGTCCCTCCAGCCCACCTCGTTCACCGCGCGCAGCACCGCGTCTTCTTGTGCCGGGGACACCTGCGCCCGGGGCTCCTGTGCCGGCGGCACCTGCGCCTCGGGCTCTGAAAGATCCGCTGCCTGTGCGGGGTGCTGCTGGACCTCGGAGGCGCCAGAGCGCGGGTCGGTTTCCTGCCAGACCCATATCCCGTCATCCGGGAAGGCGGCATATTGGTAGTTGCCGTCCTCCCCCAGGGTCCAGTACCACTCCTGGGATTCCACCGGCGGTTCGAGGGGTTGTGCGTTCTCCGGGAGCCTGACGAGAGCAAGCATCTGGCAGAAGTACGTACAAGCCGTTTCATCGTTACCTGTGACCTTTGCAAGGTTTTCGGTCACGGCGTCGAAGCCGTAGCTTGTCTCGTCCGAGTGGAGGGCATCGTCTCCGCCGACTTGCCGGACCTGCTCACGGAAGATCTCTTTGATGCTTTTCCAGTCGCTCACATCATCGACAGTGAAGATGAGTTCATCGGATTGAAGGGCTGTCATGAGGACGTCTCTGTAGTCTTCCCTGGCGATGACGTACGACGTCGGGATCTCTTTGGGCATTCTTGCCTCCCACCGACCTGCTCACCGGGACCAGACCCTCACTTCATCCTGGCGAATACTCTGGAAAGAATCCTGCAGCTCCCCGGACTGAGGGTCGAACAAAATGACTTCTATGTCGCCCGTCTCATCAGAGTCCGCATACCCCACGATGATCAGCCAATGGTTGGACGCGTCGTCTGCCGCAAGAATGACCCGCCCCGCACTCAGGAGCTTCTGAACTTCTTCGAAAGCCAACTTCCCCCCGACCTCTTCCGCTCGAATTCCGGGCGGAGGTACCGGAGTCCCCGTGTTGTAACGCAGATAGTAGGTCCCATCCTGCTTGCCGAGCTCAGTCTTTTCCATTTCTTCGTAAATCTCAGAAAATGTCGCCGTTTCCAGGGATTTACCAAGTCTTCCGCAGGCAAGGTTGACCTGAGTTCGATATTTCTCCCACTCCCCGCCGGAATAGGGTCCCAAGGCGTAGAGATGCGCAGCCTCATACGCTCCCATAGGAACGCCCAGCACACTTGCGGCCGATGCCGCCGCAGCCGCATAGCAGAGCTTCGACGGTTGCGGCTGGGTCCGCCCGTGCACACTTGCGTCCCACCCCTGAACGACGTGCTTCTTCCAAGCGATCTTCTTGGAAGCTTCCTTCTTCTCCGTCTGAGACCTGACGATCTGCCCCTCGCCGAGCGGCTCATTGCAATACCCGCACCGGCCGCCATGCAGGCATGTGTCCATGTGGTAGAAGGGGCCGGGTCCGCCAGGATGTTTGGTCGAACTCACAGGGCATCGGACTATGCGCCCGCTACTGAAATCAACCGGCTCATCGCAGATAGTACACACGAGCGTAATGCCCGCCTTCTCCTCCTGCAGCGGTGCGGGTGCGTCAGGCTCAGCGGATACCGGGGGCGAGGTCCGACTGCTCGGCGGCCCGCCCCTGTCAACCAACTGCTCCTTACGCTCCACCAGGGGAAGTGGCTCAGGAGCCGGCTCGTCACGGCTGCTCGCGACATCCTCGGAAGAGGCCTCGGACGCCTCCTGCCAACTGACGCCGCTCCAGCTGTTCAGGTCGAACCCGGAACTCTGCAGCTGTGCCTCACGCTGCTCCGGTTCGTCACTCTTGTCCGGCACCGGCTCGGGGGCCGGAACAGGGGTCGGCAGCGTGGGTGTGAGAACCGCTTGGAGAGCCGCTGCAACCTCCTCGCGAACAGCTTCCCTGGAAAAAGGGGTTCCCATGTCCGCCTCCTACCACGGCGTTGAGCTGTTGCCTGGTCTCCCCATTCCGTGCGCATGCGCAGCTGAACGATGATTACTGCCAGCGGTATGCCGCCGGATGTGTATCAGTCTCTCTCCGCTGCCCCCGCTACGCATGTCCATGGCCGACCGCGAGAGCCGTGCTGCAGCAGGCTCTGTGGAGAGGCACGAGACCCTCTTCGCCATCGCTCGTTGAGCTCTTCATTCCGTCTGTCGCGCGGCGTGCCGAGTCAGCCCCTGAGCCGCCTCGCGCATCAACCCGATGTCCCGCCGCATCGAATGAATCTGCTTGCCCGTAGTCACCTCTCTCGCCTCGGCAGAGTCCAGATCCTCGACGCCTTGCAAAGCGTTTCTCATGATGTTCTGGAATGCCGCGCTTCTCGTGCTTCCTTGAGGAACTCCTGGCTGAATCCATCGGCGCCACCAGGGAGTGGCCGACCGGAGAGCGATGTAAGCCAGGATCTCATCGGCCGCCTTGACGCCCTTCTCCATCTCCTTACGCACGAAGCGCAAACGCTTCTTTTCTTCACCCTCCCCTTTTATCTTCTTAATATCTGCCAGGCTGCGTTTCAACCTGTTAAGGCTGGACTGAAACTCCTCCACGAGCCGAAGCTCATCCGCTCGATTTTCCCACTTTGCCCATATTTTTTGATACTGGCTGGGACTCTTGCTCTTCACGAGCGAATCGAAGTACTCCGCCAGTTCGGGACTCGCACTCAAAATCATTGAGCGCGACACGGGTGGAAGAGTGAGGAAGCGCGGAATACCCTCGTCCGGCGAAGTATTGATTGCGTCGATGAGTTCCTTCTTGAATTGCAGAAGTATCTTCGGAAGCTCCTGATCGCCTGCGACATGACTGGTGACGGCAGGGTTCCCGGGCCAGTTGCGGCACGCTGTCAGGTAGATTTCGTGCACTCTCATCATCCCGAGCAGCCCACGGCAGCCACGATGATGCTCAGGCGGAGGCGGAGCACCGGTATCCGGCCAACACGCATCAGGCGAAGTGCACAGTGTGACCCTGTCCGGGATTACGCCATCCCCCACAAAGATCCATTGCTCTTCGGGAACGAGACTGCCCTGACGCAACATGACCTGCTCGGCATCGGAAATTCGAGTAAGCAAGTAATTCGGAATTCTGTCCCCGGCACCGTACGCATGGTCCGCTCCTGCTTTTCGAGGGTCGAAGCGGCCGCTCAAGGCAAGCTGCGAATACACCTGGGGCATCGCCATGTCAAGATCAGCATAGAAGAGGGCAGTCATGCCTTCCGGTACAAAAGTGTCAGGCGGGATTCGCGCGCCGTGAGCACCCAGATAGAGCGTCTGCGCCTCGAGCGGGCCCCAGCCTCCGATTTCCGCTGCCTCCCAGGGCGCCGGAACATCGCCGGATGCTCCGCTCGACGGCGCTTCAGGATGGGCCTTCTTCTCCGGTTCCGGCGGCTTGGGGAAATGAACGAAGGAACGATCAGCTCTTAGCAGCAGTTCCCCGAACGCACATGTGAGCATCTCGGCAGTCAGGCGTGGACGGCCTCCGCCTTCCAGCCAGCGTCGCACACCGTCGACTTCCAGATACAGTTCACCGGTACTTTGGAAGGCGATGATATCGGCCGGAATCCCTCCCAGACGGACCTGTTGCAGCATTCCGCCGAAGTCGAGGTAATGGATCCTTCCTCGTGGGTCGACCACCAGAGTATTGTCTGGATCTATGTAGGTCTGAGGGATGCCGTCGATAAGCAGCATGGGCTTTTCCCGTACGAGGGGAGACGTCTCGGTCTCCCACACCCTCAATCTGCCATCGACCCATTCAACGTTGAGGGTATCCAGGATCTCGCCATCGCCGGCCTGAAGCCACCTGCTGCTGCCATCCGCCAGCCTGATGAAGACCTTTCCCTCATGTACATCTACCGGCGCATCGTCGTCACCGTTCCGAAAAGTCACTCGAGTTATTCTGCGGTCAGGCCCCAAACCCTCCGCAGCCCACATCCGGCCCGCAGGATCGGCGAACAGAGGGGCATCCTCCGAGAAGAAATCCGCGACACCATCCTGTACGACCGCCCCACAGATGGGGCATGCCTGCGCGGCACAGCCCGTATGGAAGAATGCTGCGCAGATCTTGCACTCGACGCGCTCGTCGCCGACGGGAGTCTCTGCTCCCGGGCATCCGGGTGCCTGGCACATCACTTGGCCGACGGACTTTTTTTCCTCACCTCCACCAATGAGGGGAGCGATAGTAAAGGGAGTCGGCACAGGGTTTTCTTGGATGAAGGCTCCCACGACCCCAGGAAGTTCATCGGTCACTGGCTGACTCATGGAGACCTCGAACCGTCATGGAGAACTGGAACTACGCCTCGCACGGTTATCGGCGTTCCAGGTCTCGCCCCATTTTCCTCCGCTCCCGCCACTTCGATCCTCTCCCCCGCCCACCCCTCACGCAAGACAGCCGTCGAATACAAGGCGAGCGGGCTCATGGACGGCCAGGGGCTGTGATGCGGATGCTCGCAGGGACAGGGAGCTCCAGGTCAGCCGGGGTGGGGAAGGAGGGCGAGCCGGGCGGGCGTCGCGTGCCTCATGGATCAAGGGCCGGCGGCGGGCCACGGTGGAGGATGCCGCGGCGAACCGCTGCCGCAGTCTCTGGGCTGCGGGCCGTACTCACCGATGATACGAGCCAAATGATCCCCAGCGAGCTGTCGAAGTCAGCTCCCAGACATCCTCGTAGGTGCTGTCAATACTGATGCCCTGCCGTGCCCTGTGTTCGAGCGGGGTGTCTGCTCGCCGCCGAGCCGCCCACCGCGCCTGATCAGCATTGCGCGCATCGGTGATCACGTAGGAGTGAAGCGTTCCGTCTACGAGGCGAAAGGTCACCAGCCAGGGGGTGAGGTGGGTACGTTTCGTGCCATACACGGTCGCCCGGGCAGGCGGCTGCAACGTGTCTGAGGGTTCCAGGACCTCGCGAAGGAATGCTTTCACCCTGCCCGGCCACTTGTGACGCCGTTCGGCGGCTTGCTCCATCTGCAGCTCCTTCGTGGCTCCGAGTCGGCGTCAGGCCTGTCCCTCCACTCGACATGTCCTTTTTAGACCATATTGCACCAAGTGTGCAACTAGATGGTCGCATGCGTCCACCTTGGGCCCCCGTCGCTCCTCTGCCGCTCCCCCGCCAAGGTGCTCTGTCAGCAAGTACATCAAGGAGCGGTTGCGGGCATTCGCATGAGGTTGTCTCGTCACTGGAGCGTGATTGCGCCGCAATCGCTCCCTCCTGCGTGGATGCACGCCTCCGGACCGATAGGCTCGCGTCCGCCTCACCCACAGCACCTCACGGAGGAGCCCTATGCCTCAAAAACCTGGCCTCAGGCGAGACCTCGCTGCCGAGAGGGCAGCACGTAAAGCGGCTACTCAGCAGGCTCGTCTGGTCCCCCAGGGTCTGCCTACCGTGCATCCCCGTCAACTGATGCCCAGCCCTGAAAACGGGCGGAAGACGCTCCTCAAAATCAACGAACTCGCCAACACACTACGCACCGACGGCATGAACACCGCCATGACCGTCATCCCGCCAGAGGCCTACGTAGAGCTCTACCCTCAGCACCGGGAGGAAGTCGAGGCAAGGGTCGCCGCTGGGGTCCTCTTTGTGGTCCACCACGGTCACCGCCGACTGGCCGCGGCGTTGCACGCCGGCCTCACCGAGGTTCCCATTCTGGTCCGCCGTGACGTGCCCAGCCTGCGTATCGCCGCCATCCAGGAGAACCTCCAACGGATGAGCCTCAACCCTATTGAGGAAGCGGTTGAGTTGCAGGGCGCCCTTGACGAGGAGAATGAGGCAGGACAGCGACTTTCACAGCGTGAACTCGCCAAACGCGTCGGCTGCTCCCAGACGTATGTGTCTCACCGTCTTGCTCTGCTCCGCCTCGTCCCTGACTTGCAACAAGCGGTGATCGACCACTGGCTCAAGGAAGAGCAACTCCTGGACACTTCTGGGATGGAAACCAGCGGCGACACACGCCTCCTGCTGCCGGTCCGCGAAGCGGCGACCGTCTACTCGCGGCTGCGGACGGACCTTCAGGAAGCCTTCATCCGCAGGGAGCTGAGCCCTTCACAGGCGCCTGAGGTCAGTAGGCTGCCGTTGGATCAACAAACGATTCCCAGAGCCGAACCCGCCAGTGATTGCGACGCAATCACCGATGCAGAGTCTCCGGGTGCGCCGCTACCGGAGCCACGTTCGAGTGAGCCCGCGCAGACGGCAGTACAACCCGCGACTCCCCATTCTGAGCACAGCCCCCCTGAGTTGCCGGAAACGAGGCCCGACAGCAACTCTCCCGCAGAACCGCAGATCGCTTCCCCCTCGACTGCTGCGGGTACCTCCTTGGCTACGGTTGAGGAGCCTCGTGGCGTGATCGTGGTGCGAAGCGTCGAGCAGTTGGCCCTCAGTATCGTGGATCTACTGGACGCGTCGGAGATCGACACGTTGAAGGAGCTTCTCTCTTCTTGACGTGGCTCCGTGCAGCGCTGCAGCCCTACCGGTGACAACCGATGGGGCGACTGGCTTCAACAGCACCTCGGCATGTAGCCTGCGCCCGTCTGCTATACCGGCGCGTTGCCAGCAAGGCCACTCTGTGATTGCGCAGCAATCGGCCTGCGTCTTCGGTGGCTCATCCATAGCAGCCGGTGGACTGTCTATCAGGCAGCCTCCCGCGCTACGTCGCTCCTGGCCCGTGGTGCCCCAACCTTCCTGTCCGCCAAGTGATTGCGCCGCAATCATTCGTGGAGGCTACTCATGGCTTCTCCCCACAACCGGAACGCCGCTGAGACGAAGAGTCGTATCGCCCGCGTCCTCGCCCTCACCAACCAAAGCGGTGGCGCTGGAAAAACGACATCGGCCGTCAACATCGGCGCCTGTGCCGCCGACCTCGGTTTCACTACGCTCATCATCGACGCCGACGCCCAGTGCGACGCTTCCGCTGCGGTTGGCTACGACAGCCCGGACGACGTCGCCAACCAGGCCAACTTCTATGACGTCCTCACCGGCGCCGCGAAGATCGATGAGGCTGTGCTACCGGCCATGGCCGGCCCGTATGGTGTGGAGGGCTCCAAACCCATCACCAACCTCTTCATTGTCCTCGGTTCCAGCTCGCTTGAAGAGGCCGAACAACTGCTCGCTCCGAAGACCGGCCGGGAGTTCTGGCTCAAGAGCCAGATCGAGCGTATCCGTGACACCTACGACCTCATCTTGATCGACTGCCCGGGCAACCTCGGTTTGATCGTAGTCAACGCGATCGTTGCCGCGGACGAGGTTCTGGCATGTGTAAAGCCCGGATGGAAGGAACTACGCGCTCTCACTCGCATGGAAGCAAAGATCGAAGAGATCAGCGAGACCTTCTCCGCCATGGGGGCACATGCGGCCCTGACTAACATCCTCATCGTCGACTGTCCAACATCACGGAACCAAGGCGCCGTGTATGACGACAGTCAGCAGCAGGCCAAAGCTGCCTATGAGGAGCTCGTACTGCCCACCGTGCGCCGCAGTCCTCGCATCCCTGAGGCCTATGCCGCGCAGAGAGCCCTGCGCTTCTATGACCCAGCGACAGAGAACCCCTCGAAGCTCTCCAAGGAGACAGCCCTGTCGGCCACGGACGACTACTACCTCGTCACTCACGCACTCGGGTTCACGCGCCGCTCATCGTGATTGCGGCGCAATCAACCGTGACGGCCAGCGACTGCGACTGCAGCCCTCTGATCGGGTAGGTCCTTCATCCGCCTCACGGGCGCATCCGCGTCCCGATGGCGAACCTGGCGGCTGCGACCGGCTTCGGTCGCGGCTGTCGTCGGGTCCTCGCGGCCGAGGCTGCGGCAGAAGAGGACCCCGTCGACGGGACGGTCACAGAGGCAGCGTTATCCCCAGTTGCTGCATGGCCGTGGAAGGCGGCCCTCCGCCGGACCGCTCTGTCTTGTAACCCTTCACGCACGGTTGCAAAGTGCGGGGATCCACCGCTTCGGCGGGAGCGCTCCTGGCATACAGGCCTTCGGGCTGGCTGTCGCGGTCGTGGGGGAGCAGCCAGAAGACACGGCGCCGGAAGGTTCCGGAGGCGCGGGAGGCTTTGGCAGTCGAGGCGAGCAGGGCATAGCCGACCATCCGGCCGTCACGGTGGTAGGCGGGGCGCCCCTTGCGGTTGGGTAGCCGGTCCAGACTCTGGCGGACGTAGTCGAGGTGAGCGATGTCCTCAAGCCAGACGAGTTCGGACTCGTGGCTGATCTCGTCCTCGGTGATCAGGGAACTCATCAGTCGGTGCCCTCTTCCTCGTCAGTGAGCAGTCCGATGCCCGGGTAGTGCTTGCGTTGGTTGGAGAGGATCATCTCCTTGGGGGAGGCCAGTCCCACCAGCTCCCGGGTGCGGGCGGCGAAGGCTCGGGAGGTCATGGCAGGTGCGCCCTCGTTCTGGCACCACGCCCTGTATGTGGCGTAGAGCGTGGTCTGCTCGGCTCGCAGGTCCGGTGCGAGGTGGCAGCACTCGTCGTAGAACCGACCAGTGTGGTCCTCGGTTTCTGCGTAAGCGGTGGTGGCGATCCGTACCCGCTCCGGGCCGGTGAGATCGCGGTCGCCTGCCAGGTACCGGCGAGCGCCGTCGATCAACCAGCCAAGGATACCGGGCCCCTCCTCAGTGACGAGGATGTCAGCGAGATTGTCGATTTTACGATGATCCGGGATGACGCGCTCAAAGGGAATGAGGCGCATCCGGCGCCAGAACGCGAAGCCGCCCGTGCCGACTTCTGGACGGTGGTTGCCCAGCAGCCAGAGCTTGTGGGTGGGTTCGAAGCTGAAGAAGTCCTGCCGCATCCTCCGAGCCTTGATGCGGTCACCACCGGTGAGAAGTTTGACTCGGGCTTCGTCGAATTTGTCACCGGGCTTGACCTCCGAGCAGACGATGACACGCCTGCCGTGCAGTTCGGCGAGATCAGTGGGATGGCCCTCATAGGGGCGGGCCATGAGAAAGCCCGGGGGGGCTGCGTCCGCGTAGTCGCCGAGGAGCTTCATCAGTACGTCGAGAAGGACTGACTTGCCGTTCTTGCCGGAACCGAAGAGGAAGGGAAGGATCTGTGCGCCGACGTCCCCGGTGACGGAGTAGCCGAGGAGCAACTGCAGGTAGGAGATCATCTCCTGGCCTTCGGCATGATCGCCGAAGGTGTCGGTCAAGAACCTGTGCCAGCGAGGCGTGGGCATGGGGCGGGGGCCGACGGTGGTCGAGCGGGAGTGGAAGTCCTTGTCGGGGACAGGAGTCTTCATCAGACTGGTGTGCAGGTCGACGATGCCGTCCGGGGTGCACAGAGCGTACGGGTCGGCATCCAGCAGCGCAGCGTTCAAGACCATGCCGGGAGCGGTTTTCGCCTGGGCCAGCATGGCGTTGATGCCAGGGGTAGACAGGGCACGACGCCGGTGGCGCTGCAGGAGTTGCGCGGCGAAGACGCCCTGGGCGTCGTGCGTGGCGAGATTCTCCGCGAGATCCCCGGCTGCCCAGAGGACTGTGTCGTCCTCGTCGATCTGCCACCGGTTGCCGTCCCAGCGGTACCAGCCGATGCCGGGTACATGCCGGTAGTCGTTGGCGTACAGCTTGACGAACAACTTGGCGTTGCCGCGGTCGGAAAGCGTGTCGGGGAGCAAGCCGTGCTCGGTCGCTTCGGCAGCAGAGGCGTGCTCGGCGGCTTCACCCTGGGTCGGCAGGGTGACTCCCGCGCCCTGGCTGCGGATCTGTGCGGCGACGGCTTCGGGGTCAAATTCGAAGAGAGTGTCGCGGTGGGGCGACGTCATGAACGGTTCCGCCTTGCGTACAGAGGCCTCTTGAGACCCACGGCAAGGCCGCTTCGGATGATGTGCTCGACGCGGCTTTCCTGTCCTGGGCGGGCTGCCGTCGCCGTTTCCCGGAGAGCCCGCTCAGCCTCGTCCCGGGCAAGGCGGCCGGCGGCGACAAGACCACCAATGGTGTATGCGGCGCGGTTGAGAGTGTCTGAGAAGCCTGCCCCCTCGGGCACCTGACCACAGGCGGCCACCGGCGCCAGGACAGCCGCCAGAGTGTGCTGGGCAAGGTCCTGGCCGCCTCCTGCGGCCAGGACGGCCTGTTGTGCCCGTGGAGGGACCGGGACGGGGGAGAGACGGCGGGAGACGGGCTTGTGGCCGGTTCGCTCCAGTTCCTGCGCCAGCCAGAGAGGGAGAGCAGCTGGTTCACGGACATCGCCGACGGGCCTGTAAGCACCCTTACTGGTGCTGGTACCCGGGGCGACGATGTAACTGCCGTGGGCCCGGATGTCGATCTGCCAGGCGAGGGAACGGCGCGGGCTGGATCCGACGGAGGAGAGCCAGCGGCGTCCCTCGCCGGCCCGGTACCAGACGTGGAGTCCTCCGGAGGGAGTGCGCACCCTCAGCGTGGTCTCGTCCTCTGCCGGGCTGGGGTGGCCACGCAGGGCAGCCAGCAGGGCAAGCGTGTGGAAACCGTTCGCCAGGCCAGTGAGGTCGATGTCAGCGGCGATCGGGATGCCAGGCAGGATTCGGTCCCGGGCGGGGGGCGGAGCAGGGTGGGCATCGACGTCGATGACGATGAGGCCCGCCGGCCCGCAGGAAACCCCGATGCCGAAATCTGGGTGCGTGCCCCACCACTGCTGGATGAGTTCGGGGTCCAGGGTGGCCGCGTGGAAGCCATGACACCAGCGACCGGTCTGCAGGCAGGAGCAGTCCGCAGGCGAGTGGGAGTTCCTCCTGCAGGCCCGGCAGTTGGGCGCGGGGACCTTGGAGCCTGCGGACAAGGGGTGAACGGGCCAACCCCGGCCCGCACACCAACGGGCGGTGGCCAGCGACAGAGCGACTGAAGGCCTGCAACGGGTCGACTCTGAGTCGCTGTGAGAAAACCCCAGCTCAGCTGGCATACGCACCCCCTGGCAGCGACCGAAGCGACTCAATGACGGACACAGACTAGCGAAGGTGAGGGCCAAGTCATCGGAACACATGCAGAAAGTGCATCGCCTGCAGAACGGCAACGTGCCCCGGAAGGCCTCGCAGCGACTGAACACAGCACGCAGCGACTGAAGGCCCTTTCAGTCGCTGCGCGACAGACCGCTAAAAACCGCAGGTCAGACACCATCCCTCACCCCAAACAGCGACTGAAGCGACTGAAGGCTCCTATATATGACGCCACACGCGCGCACGCGAATGTCTTCATATACCCCAACCTTCAGTCGCTTCAGTCGCTGTCCGTCATGTCGTAAGCCTCTGACCTGGTGTTCTTCTGAGGCCAGAGCGAGCGACTGAACAGTCGCTGAGTCGCTGACCTTCAGTCGCTGAGGCCCCTTTGCAGGCTTCGGTCGCCCTGTACCCACCGCATGCGCACGGCGAGTGCGGGCCGACACCCGCCGTTTCGCAGGCTCTCAGCCCGCAGCCGTCTACTGGCCCTGGTACGCCCCCGGCAGGCACTTCCACGAAGCGTACGGGCGTGTCGAGGTGCCGTTCCCCCAGCGAATGAACAGGCGTCAGAAGCGAAGGAGGGAGGGAAGAGAGGGTGACAAGCGATCCGCCCCCCGCAGGTTCATCCGCCACGGCGCACGTCCCGTTCGCTGACCGTCACAGTGACGGGGGTCATCGCAGCCTTGCCCTTGTCCGTCTGGCGCCCAGAAGACGGCGTAGGGGCGTTATGCACGTGGACGCAGGCTTGGGGACGTAGAGACAGGCCGCGCAACGCGAACGTCGACAAGGCGCTCCAGATCAGTGCGGCCAGTGCACCAGCGACACCGCGGCCTGAGGCGGGGGAAGCCTCGAACACCATCAGAACCGTGCTCACCCCCCACGCTGTCCAGGTGATGCGCGCACCGACTGACATGCACCACCAGCTCACGAGGAACGACACCGTGCCGGAAAGCTCCCACAGCCCGTAGGCCAGACCGTCGCCCACGGCCAACTCGGCAGTGTGCACCCGGAGGTAGCGATGAACGGGCGCCACCACGGTCGTCAGCAGACCCGTGCCGTCCGAGAGCCCGACGCGCTCGGCCAGCCACTGGGTAAGTGTGTTCAGGCACCACCACGAGCACAGCGCGACGCCCAGAAACGATCCTGCCAGGAACGCGACTCTGAAGCGTCTTGGCAGGAGCCTCCAGCTGGTAACAGCAGAGACTTCCGGGGCTTCCGTGGCTGAGCTCAGCGGAGACGTGCTGCCGATCAGGGCTTCCCGCCAGGCATGAAGCTGTTCCCATCGGTTTGATGAGGACTTGCCCGGCGTGCTGTCACTACGTGGCTGTCTGGGGAACAGAGTCGTCCGACTCATCGACGGTTTCCTCCGTTTGAAGAGAAACAGTGCCAAACGTCTCACCCCGACGCCGGAGCGCAGTCCTAGCACGCCTGCCCCGGGCTGTTTTCACTTCATTGGACGAACGCCACGCCCACGCTGAGGACTGGAGAGTGTCGGCCGCTCGCTCGCTGTAGGGAGCTGCCCGATAACAGTTAGTGCACAGACTGGCTCAAATAGACGTATCCCAGCAGAAAGGGCAGACTTTAGTGCGAACCGCCCTGATCGCTGAGCGGGACCTCACGGGGTTGCCATGCCCTCCGGATCGGGGTGCTCTGCCTTAGAGGAGCGGTCCATGATCGCCAGAATTCCCGTACATGTTCATGCTTCCGACCCGATCTCCGAAGCGGGTCTCATCGCGACACTTCGGCCTCGGCAGGAAGTCGACCTGGTGGAAGCCGACAGGATCGGGCCGGACACGGTCGTCCTCGAGGCCACGGACTCCCTGACTGAGGACACCCTCCGCCGGCTCCGCGGCTTGCGCGGAGAGAATTGCCACCAGATCATCCTGGTCATTAGCGCCCTCGACGAAGCCGGCTTGCTGACCGTCGTCGAAGCCGGCGTCTGCGCAGTCGTACGGCGTTCCGAGGCAACGGCGCCCCGTCTGGCAGAACTCATCGTGCGTACAGCCGCAGGTGATGGCACGGTGCCCCCCGACATGCTTGGCAGGCTCCTACAGCAGGTCGGACGTCTGCAGCGCCAGGTACTGGCCCCCATGGACATGCACATCACGGGCTTGTCCAGCAGAGAAATCGAGGTCCTCCGTCTGGTAGCGGAAGGGCTCGATACCCGGGAGATCGCGGAGAAGCTGTCGTACTCGGAGCGCACAGTAAAGAACGTCCTTCACGACGTCACGAGCAGGTTCCACCTGAAGAACCGTTCGCAGGCCGTTGCCTACGTCCTGCGGGAGGGACTGATCTAGCCGTTCGCGCCGAGACGAGATGAGCGACAGGCCATGCCGGAAGTAAATCCCGATTTCCCCCGTGAATGGGTCGAGGTCCCCGACCAGGACGGACTGGGCCGGATATATCGGTACGACCTCACGTGGCTGACCTCGCACTGGCAGTGCATATTCGGCAAGGGCTGTCCCGGAACCCGTCACCGGGACCAGGGCTGCTGCACCGTCGGTGCCCACTGGTCGGACAGCAATGACAGGCGCCGGGTAGAGAAACAGGCAGAAAGACTCACCCCCGACATCTGGCAGTTCTACGACGAGGGGAACGCCCACGGCGTGACACTCCAAGGTGAGGAAGGCGCTGGGCAAACCCGGATCGTCGAAGGCGCCTGCATCTTTTTGAATCGGCGAGGCTTCGCCACGGGTCCCGGCTGCGCCCTGCATGTCCTGGCGGAACGCGAGGGAATCCCTCCCGCCGCCACGAAGCCGGATGTCTGCTGGCAGATCCCCCTGCGGATCAAGTACGAGTGGGCCGAGGACGGCCACACGCTCGTCGTTCTCGTCACCGAATACGACCGCACGGGCTGGGGGCCGGGAGGTCAGTACATGAACTGGTGGTGCAGCGGCAACACCGAGGCCCACACGGCCGGCCCCGCGCTGTACGAGTCGTATGCCGAAGAGCTTCGTCGTTTGATCGGTGCCAAGAACTACGCGGCGCTCAAGGCCATCTGTGACGAACGGCGAGACGACCCCTCGGCACCACACCCGCACCCCGCAGACCCGGTGGACTCCGTTTGACGCGCCGCGCCCGGAAAAGAGCACGCCACGCTCGCCCGAGCTGAGCAGAACGGAAAAGAGGTGCCATGAACGCGCCCGCTCCAGAACCATCCCGTGGCCGGATCATTCAGTTGGTCGAGAAATTCATGGGAAAGAACCCACCGTCGGGCTGGGTGGTGGAAAATCTGTCCAGTGGTGTCAAGGATGGTTCCGGCCCCACTCGGAGCGGTGCCGGCGACGAGTCGATCGGCGTGAGCGAGGGCGACGCCGTCGTTGACATCAAGCCGTATCAGGGTTCCTGGTACATCGGTATCGCTGCCGCACCCGGCCGCATACATGGCCGAACCGGCGAAGCGATGGAACCCGGCATCAAGGGCGAGTGGATCTACCTTGAAGGCAAGGACGACCTGCCACCTCGGCCCGACAGCCCCGGGTGGATGACGCGCCCGGAATTCGAGACCTCCTTCCAAGGGGGTGTCCTTACAGAAGAGGCCTTCTATCGGTATGTGGGCATCGCCATGAAGAATCAGCACTTGCTGGACATCAAGAACACGGATGAGCTGCTCAGACTGCTGAAGGAGCTGGACGTACAGGCTTAGTGACACCTAACCGCTTCAGCGGGCCGGGGGCACCGCGACAGAGCTCAAGGCAGGGTTTTCCATGACTACCTCAGCCGACCAAGTGACGACAGTTGCCCGCAAGATACTCAACATGAATCGGGAAGCCGTGAAAAAGGCACTGGCTGAGGCAACGCGTGACCTCATGGGCAAGAAGCCGGGCGCCAAAAAGTCACTGACCTTCACCGTAGACAGTAAATTCAATCTGAAACTGCAAGGTGCGGACGATGGGCCAGGCGGTGGAGGTGACACGTATGCCTTCACTCTGACGCGCATGCAGGAGGGTGTGGTGTTCGAGGTGTCGCGCCCGCTGCATGGTGTGATCCCGCAGGACACCGCACACAATTTCGACATCGGTAAGTTGTCGCCGAAGGGAGAAAAGAAACAGAAAGAAACCTCACTCAGTACGCCAGAAGACCGCCTACGGGACAAGCTTGAATCGCGCCTCAACCATGTATTGAAATATCTCCCGCCTTCGGCTACGCATGTTTACAACAGCAGCCCAAGTTCTGGTGTGAACGTCAGATATGGAGACGGTGTGGGGCTGGTGACCGCGACAGAGCTCACGCAGATTTCCTCGTATCCAGCCACTGACGGGTGGCGCATCGATACCTCGAAGAACCCCCCGAGGCTCGCCCGGCAACTGGAGACAGTTCCTACATTGGAGGAGGAGAAAAAAGCAACGGAGGAGCAGGAGCAGAAGAGGATTCAGGCTCTCCAACAGCCTGGCCAGCCTCCCTACTGGCGACGGCTCAAGCCCGGCGCTCCCCGCCTCCTGTACCTCGGCACAGCGCAGATAATGTTCGACGGCAGCGCTGTGGAGATCGGTGGAGGGGATCAACTGCGAAACAGTAATGGAGGGATCTGCTTCGGGGTGGCCCCTCCGTCGAAGGCCGTGGTCGACCCCACGAACCTCCAAAGCCACGTGGGCAGTGCGGTGGAGCTCACCTACCAGACCCGAAGTTTCACGTCCGGCGAACTTCATTACGGCGACGAAGACACATTTGCTCATCAAGTCGGAGTCGTGGACAGGTTTCCCCGCTACCACACTGAGGTGCTGCTCAGCCGTTTCTATGTGAATTTTGCCAGAAAGAGGGCAGACTATGATGGACTGTTCGTGTTGTCCAGCCAGGCCAACCTTTTCAGCCATACGCGATGGCACCTAAGTGTCACTCTCGATCGGAGCAGCGTCTACGGAATAATCAGCCGAAACCTGCAAAGTGGAGGGGATATGGCGACGGAGCTTCTCACGGAAATGCAACGACACTGTCATTTGACTGCCGCATTTCAGGAGGAAACAGAATCGGACGAAAATCTGAATATTTACCCCGCAAATAATCCCACGGCCCCCACCGGACCCATGACCCAGACCGGAAGGCGGCAACTCGGGCTCGGAATATACACTGCCTCCGGTGACGCCGAGGATTGGTGGATACGCGCCAACCGGCCGGACCGGGTAAGGCTGTTCAGGGAACTGCTGCCGACGTTCCAGATGACGAAAGATTCTATCGGAGCCTCTCTTAGGCCTGAGAGCAAGAGAAAATAGCTGAGAGAGTGTGTTACTTGCGTGTGTAGAACTGCACGTTGGTGATGGCGACGACACCGCTCCCGTTGATCGAGTCATAGACGGAAGTAATGTGCAATTCCATCCAGTCGATCTTTTTTGCGTTCTTGATGGTGATGTCCTGGCCGCTCGACTCGTCCTTGAGCGTGATGTCGTTCGACTTGCCGTCGGAGAAAACCATATGGATTTTCTTCGGCCGGTCGTACCCGGAGAAGTCCTGCTTGTTGCCGCTGTCGACCAGAAGGCGGCTTACTGTGGTCGGTGACTCGAAGGTGTATCTCAGCGCGAGGTCCGGGGAGCTGGACGGCGCTGCCCAGAACGTGTTGTTGAAACCGTCTACGGAATTTTGAGGACCGTGGTCCTGGAGTGACACTGTGGCGGCGGCAGAGGCTGGGCGGATCGGTGTGTACTGCGGATCCACCTCGCGGATGGCGTCCTGTTTGGCGTGGCCCACCTCATGGGCCAGCCAGCTCCTGGCCGGCGAATAGAGGGTGAACACAAGCCCGGCAAGCAGCCCGACGACGCCCAGGAACCAGCGCAGTGCTCTGAACAAGCGCCGGAAGTCGGGCCGCCGCAGCCATCCGGTCTTGACACCTGGCTGACCGGGACGTTCGCCCGCCTTCAGCGTTTTCGGCTTTGGAAGCAACCGCCGCCACCAGGGCTCCTTGACCCGGGTCGCGGTCTCCAGCGAGGCACCGCACCGGCTGCAGAACCGCCGCGTCGGCTCGTTGCCTTCGCCGCAGTTGCCACAGATCAGGTCCCCGGGCAACAGCCGTCGCGTCGGCTTCGTCTTGGTGACGACGGGAGCCTTGGTTTTGGCCTCCTGAGGAGGCAGCGCCGGCGGATGATCACGATCCACCTGAGAAGCGTTTGGGGCCTGATTGCGGCGCAGCTTACGGAGTGCTCGAGGGGGCAGTTCAGGACCCTTCTGCACTGGAACGATGAGATCTTCCGGATCGGCGTGCCCGCTTGGGTGATCTTCGTCCTCTGAAGAATCCGGTTCCTCATGGGGCCCGGCCCCCGGGCCTGCAGGCAGTGGGGGAGGCGGCGGGGGAGGAGGCGGGGGAGGAGGGGGAGGCGGCGGTGGAGCACCAGCCTCAGTACCGGAGGCTCCGCCACTGGGGGGAGGCGCGGGGCTGTCAGGAGAGGATGCGGAAACGCTGCTTCCCCCGGAAGGAGGCGGCTGGGAATCTTGCCCTCCGCCCGGTGGGGGTGGCGGCGGTGGGGGCGGAGGAGGTGGCGGTGGCGGTGGCGGAGGCGGTGGCGGAGGCGGTGGGGGTGGCGGTGGAGGAGGGGGAGGGGGTGGAGGGGGAGGCGGAGGAGGCCCGCCGCGCGGGGACGCCGGCGCGCCCGCCGGCTTGCTGCCGGCGCTCACCTTGTCTTCGCTGTCCTTCTCCGTGGGCTGTGTGGCATCGGCGTACATGACCGCATGGACGAAGGACCGCATGGGATTGCGTGGTTTGGCGGCCGCCTCCTCCGCCTCTTTGATGATGTCGGCGGACACCTCGGGGGCGGTCACCTTCTCGCCGGTCCACTCCAGGAACTTCCCGCACGTGCCGCAGAAGGTGTCGCCGTCGTCGTTGTGCGCCTTGCACGTGCCACAGACGATCATGATCGTCCGACCACCTCGAGCCGATGAACCACGTGAGCGGGCTTCGCGGCGGCCATGAGCGCGTCCAGCAGTCCGAACGACACACTGTCCGGGTCGTCAACCGTGACGCGGATGGCCAGGCGGGGCGTGTCCTCACCCGGAAGCTCGCCACCCGGCGTCACGGACCAGTCGGCTCCTCCGTTGTCGACGACCTCCGCCTGCCCTCCCGTCAGGACTTCCGCGTATGCCCGAAGCCCGGCGGTCGTTCCCCGTATCCGGTACAGCTGCACGGCATGGGCAACGGCGATCCGTGCCCGGTCGACGGGCCAGTGGGGGTCCACCGCGATACCGACCCAACCCGCCAGCCATTCAAGAAAGTCCAAGGGTGCGAGAAGCGGGTCGACGTAGGCCTCGAGGCAGTCCAGCGTCGAGATGATCGGTGCCAGAAGCTCGTCGAAGCTCGACGTCAGCCGCATGGCGAACTCGTCCTCCTGGTACACCGCGGGAAGCAGCGACCCGAGAGGATAGGGAGTGCCGAGCCCTTCGACGGTGCCCCTCATGACTCTCCCTCCTCGATGAGCAGTTGATGCTGGTAGGAGAAGACCACGCTGTACGGTTCCAGGGTCAGCTTCTGCTTCACCTGACGGCCGCGCTCGCCGGTGACCGGATTCGCTCCGAAGATGCGCAGGTCGTCGACGTAGTCCACGCCGGGGACCCGCTGCAGGACGGCGGAGACCTCGGCGCTTTGGACATCCCTGCCGAAGGTCCACCCGGTGTTGTCGTGCCCTCCGGTGAGCGGATTGAGAAAGGCGTAGAGGCTGTCGAGGGCATCGGCCTGGAGGCGGTCCAGATCGGTGTACTGGCGGGCCACCAGCCGGGCTACGACCGTCACCCCTTGATAGCGCGGGGGTTCCACGAGGACACGTGCTCCCACCAGGCGTACCTCGTCGAGGCGCCGGGCGATCCGCTCCAGTGTTTCCGGTGCGGGCACGAGATCCTCGAACTGGATCACGCCGTTCTCGCTTGCTGCCGCGGGCACCACCAGAACCTTCACCGCGCCGGCATCGACGTCGTGCTCGCCGGCCGTCAGACACCGGACCCGGGCGACTTCCGGTGCCGCCTCCCGAGTGATCACCTCGTAGTCCTCCGCTGTGACCGCACGGCTGCGCGCGCGCAGCACCAGGGGACCGCGGGCTTTGGCCTCCTCGATGGTCTCTCCGTCCACTCCGCCCTGCGCCGGGTAGCGGTTCTCCACCCGGGCGACATACGGAATCGATGACTTGAGCGTACGGATCGCCGCACGTGCCACGTTGCCCTTGCGGCCGCCCCCGGTGGCGTAACGCCGCATGACGACGGTCGCACCCACTTTTGGTACGGCCCCGTACTGGCGGAGCGATCCGTCGGGCTGCCGGATAGCGGGGCCGAACAGGACCGCGCCTCCCGCCTGGTCGAACACGACATGCCTGTCGTCGGGGCTGCTTGAGGAAAAGTCGGTGACCGGCTGCCAGCGCTCCCACTCGTCCTCGGTGGCCACCTCCAAGATCGCCTCTCCGGCGCCGGTGAGCATGGGGCGCCGGCGCACCGTGAACTGCTGGCCCGGCACACCTTCCGCGGTGCCGAGCAGCTCGTCCTCCACGATCTCGGCGTGGACGGCCTCGATGGTCCCCCCCACGGTGGTGATGCGCAGGTCGCGGATCACCGGGGAGCTGCTGTACATCGGCTGACCGGCATGCTCGGGTTCGGTGACGCACGCCCTCAGCCATGCGGCCCGGTGCCCGAACTGCGGACTGCTCTCATGCCCCGGAGGGACATGCAGTACCACGACTCCCTTGCGGTTGAGCCCGCCGGTGGTGTCCTCGGAGAGGTCACAGGGCGACCAGGCCTCGCCGGTCCACGCCTCCCAGCGCAACGGCGGATGCGCGGGGTCGACACCGATACCCTCGAGGGTGCAGTCGAGGTCGACGCGCAACGCGCAGTTCGGCACCGGTTCCTCCAGGCCCAGCACAAGGCAGTCACCGGGACGGGGCGTGGACGAGAACGCGGGGAAAGACGGAAAGTGCGCCGGATCCTGCGAGGGCTCGGTGAGTTCCTGACTCTCTGCCTCTTTCGAACCGAGGTGGGTCAGGGCGGCAGGAACGATACTCAACGGTGTGAGCGTGGCGAAGACGATGGCCTCCATGACCTCCGTGCGCGCAGTTCCCACACGCGTGTGCTCCGGGATGACGTGGGTGACGCGGGCCGGACGGGAGATCCAGAACGTGACCGGCACCCTGGCCGGGGTCGGCGGCAGCATGCGCACGCCGATCAGTTCCAAAAACTTGATGTACAGCCGGTCCGGCACCCGGTTCACGCGGTAGAGGAGCTGGTCGGTCATGAAGGCGAACGTCTCGATCAACGTCACCCCAGGGTCGGAGACATTGTGGTCTGTCCACTCCGGGCAACGGCGCATGACCAGGCGCTTGGCGTCGTCGACCAAGCTCTGGAAGCTCCGGTCGTCCAGGTTCGGGGTGGGCAGAACCATCAGTAGTCCTCCTCGTTGTCCGGAATGCTGTAGAACGGGAAGACCAGGTTGCGCTGGTCATTGGTCGCCTTCACCGTGTACATGATGTCGATATAGGCGACTTGCGGATTGTCCGGATCCGGCATGACCAGTACGTCATTGATGTCCACACGTGGTTCCCAGCGCAGCAGCGCCTGTCGGACATCGTGGGCGATCTCCGCGGCGGCCAGTTCGTCGATGGTGCTGAACACGTAGTCCCGAAGGTGCGATCCGAACTCGGGCCGCATGGGGCGCTCGCCAGGGTACGTCGACAGGATCAGGCGCATGGCACGGACGAGTGCGGCCTCTCGGGAGACGGTGAGAATACCTCCGCTCGGCGTCACGCCCATGGGGAAGGCCCAGCCGGTACCGATGAAGTCGGTCGACGCGTCGTCGGACATCTGGCCAGCCTTTCCCGGGGGTGTGCTTCACGCGTTGAGTTCGATGAAGGGCGCCTCCATGCTCAGGTTGCCCACGGCCGACATGTTCAGCTCGCCCTCACCGGCGACGCTCAGCGCACCTCCTGCATTGATGCTCATCTCGCCTCCTGCCGTCAGGGAAAACTGCGCCCCTGCCTTGATACTCAGTCCCTCCGCGGCTTCGAAATCCATCCTGGTTCCTTTGAAACTGAATTCTGCGGCTTCGATCGAGACGGCTCCACCGGTGAGCGACACCGTTCCGTCCGTCTGGTTGATCGTCACACCTATGGCGCCCTCGAACGACCCGAGCGTTATCTCCGACATCTCGGGCGGGGTGTCCGGGGCCGCGGCGACATCCGTGAACGTGAGGTTCATCCCGGAGGGCGAGTACATCCCACGCCGGGTGACGGCCCCCAGCTCGCTTTCGACGGCCGGCGCGCCCAGACCCGCCTCCATGGCCTCGGACGCCAGGTCGCTCGCGACGCCGCCCAGAACATAGGGGCGGCGAATGTCCCCGAATTCGAAGGCCACGAGGACCTGATCGTCCACCTGAGGCAACCAGAGCAGTCCGCTGGTGGGACCCGCGCCGGCCTGTACGACCGGCGCCCAGTCCGACTCGTAGTCCGGTGACAGCCACGGAAAGGCGAGCTTGACCCGTCCTCGCGGCGGCAGACCGGTGTCCAGGTTGTTGGTCACGATGCCACACACGACACCGTTGATACGGGGCGGCCTGATCTGATCCCCGCCGGAGGCGAGACCGAGCAGTGAGCGGTTATGGCGTCCGGTGACCCAGAATCTGGTGCGGTAACCGCCTGTCTCGTCGTCGAAGGTGTGCCTGGTCCGCGTCACCTGGTAGACACCGATGAAGCGGGCGGGTACCGCGAAGATCTCCACCGGGCCGCCGGCCTGTATGTTCGGGTCACCGACGGCGTAGCCCTCTGCCTCAAGGAACGTACTCGCCCGCTGATCGGCCAGCGATTGGGCGAATATCTCCATCGCTGTTTCCGCGGTGACGCCGGTATCGAGCGGCCGGTCGTACACGAGATACGCTTCCGGGTCCACCGGGGGCGACAGTTCCGCGGGGTTGAGGATCGAGGTCGACATCACGGGGAGGGTGGGAAGTTCTTCCCCCCAGGCCTGGGTGGCCAATACAACCGGGTTTTCGAGGACCTCAGCGGTCGTGCTCTCGGCCGCCAGCTCCCCGATCAGCGGTTCCGCGAGACCAGGATCCCACGCCCGGACCTCGACGCTCTGGGTGAGACCGGCCGCGCTCACCGACGGGAAGAATTCGAGGAGGTTCCGTTTGAACTCAAGGGGTACGGCAGGGTGCTCCAAAGCCTCCGCGTCATCGAGCGCCGCCCCCTCGACCGTCCCTGAGGAGGGCCGAAAATACAAGGCGCCTTCGTCGATTCCAACTTCGTAGCCGATCTCCTGCGCCCGCCACTGCAGGAAATCCCAGTCGGTCTGGTTGAACTGGGTCATGTGCGTATAGACGTAGGGTGTCTCGACCATCTCCCCGGGCACGAGCTCTGCGTTCATGGCGATCTCGACTGCCATGTCGTAGTCCGTCATGTCGACGAACGTGCGCGTCTTTCTGACGCGCTGCAAGCGCAGTGAGCGTTCGTAGCCACGGACGGTGGTCTGCGACAGGAGACCCGTGCAGGAGGCCTCGATCGCGATCACATCACCCGTGATGATCGTCTTCGGCGCCGCTTGCGCGATGCCACCCTCGGCTGCGATGGACACAGCAGAACCGATCGCTATGCCGGCCGCTTCGGTGATCTTTCCGTCATTGTCACGGAACGTGATTTCGAACATGCCGGGCGCGAACGACGACGTCTCCACGACGACTCGCTGGATTGCCTCCTCAACCAGCATAGGCAACGGGAGAGGCGCCCCCGGCCCGATCATCACGCGGGCGCGCCGCGTAGCGGTGTTTCCGAGATCCAGTGGGGTGGACATGCCGTCAGTCACCTACCTCGACGCTGCTCCAGCTCACGCGGACTGGGTACGAAAATCGATGTGCCGGGCTTGATCCTCAACGGGTCGTCCAGCCGGTTCGCCTCGGCGAGAGCCCGCCAGTGTTGTGGATGGCCCAGCTGCTGGTTTGCCACGTTCACCAGATTCTCGCCCTGGTGCATTTGATGCGCTCGACGGCCTGCCAGCCCGCCGGACGTCGGGTTGGTGGGCAGCCTGCCCAGCAGGGACGGCTGTTCCTCCAACGTCAGGTTCACCCTGGCCCGTGACGGCTCGCCGTTGTCGCCGAACCGTTCGTAGCTGATTTCACACGACTTCATGAAGACCTGATAGAAAAACCCGACCATCGGCGGTCCCCATTGGAAGGTCAACTCGGGAAGCTTGACCTTCAAATCCATCAGGCCCGACGCCATCTCAGCAAGCATGCCAGTGGGCTGCGAAGTCCAGTACAGGAGCTGATCGCACCTGTTCTTCGTGTCGGCACCTTGGAGAATGATCTCCGTGATCCTGATTGTACCCGGTTCACTTTTGACGAGCTGTTTGCCTGAGGTTGCAGTATCCGTCCCATACCCCGTGGTGATGACGTGACGAGAAAAGTGAATCTTATTCGGGTTGAAGTCGAACAACACCATCCCCGGAGCGCGGGGATCTATCGACACCAGTTTCGCCTTGTCGTGACCCAAGCGGGACCACTGACGTATGTCCACCATGCCGTCACCTCTACGAAAGGAATCCTGAGTGAACGAGTTCCAGGCGTTCCAGGGCCACGCCTCCGGAACCCATGGCGTCAAGATCCGGACCTGTCCACTTGGAAGGGTAGACGCCGCGCAGCTCCCATTTGGCGACAGGATTCAGGGCGGCGTCTGCCAAAGTGATTGCCGCGGTGCCGCCCCCGTAGTCGCAGTACCGGTTGTTCATCCACTTACTGGCCATCTCGGACAGCCATTGCTGTACACGAGCTGATCCGTGTTCCGTGACGGCTCGCTCCAGCGTGACGGGCGTGTACTTCAGGTTTTCCGGGAGGATGGCTGCCGGGACATCGTAGGTCCCGCCCTCGTAGAATTCTTTGCTGACGAATTGTACGGAGAGGCCTTTGCAGCTCTTCCAGAACCCCAGATCTACCTTTCCGTCCAGCACGACCTGGAAGCGGAGATTGAGGCCGGGCCCTATCCTTTCGCTGGGCAACACGTTGGGCGGTGCGGACACCGACGAAGTCTTGATCGGCGTACTCATCCTGATCGCCCTTCAGTCATCCTGGGATGTTAGCGCCGGCCTGCGCGTTCGATGTGTCACCGAAGCCCTGCGCATACGAGCTGTCCTGGACCTGGTCCGGCGTGAGCAGGGTGGAGTCGAAGTTCTGGTTGTCGTCCAGGAAGCCCTCGTGTGCCAGGGAGAGAGTTTCGATGGCTACCTTGCTCTGCGAAGCGTCGAGCGGGGTTTCGAGCTTCCAGCTCAGCGGCATCACGTTGTACAGGTTCCAGCTGACCACAGCCTGCTGCTCCGAATTTGCCAGGTAGATGGTGCCACTCCATTTCTGCATCGAGATGGAGCAGGTGGCAAGCCATTGCTGCACGGTTTGCGAGTCCGCACACGCGGCGCGGGACAGCTGGATGTCGGAGTACTTCGTCGACCCCGGGTAGAAGAGTCGCGAGTTGGCGGCGTCTCCCGCCCGGTACTCGCAGAGGTTCCACGTGACGTCGAGGCCTCGTACCGAAGACCAGTATCCCAGGTTGATGTCTCCGTCCAGGACAACGGAGAACCGGTTGGCAAGTGCCAGTGAGTCGAAGGTGGCCATTTTTCTCCTCCGGGAATCGAGTGCCTTTTAGAGATAGTTGTGGTCCGAGAGACGGCCGCTCTGTTCTCTGTTGGCTCGTAGCTCTCTGATCAATTTTTGCTGTAGCCGGGGATAGAGCTGCTCCACCAGGCGAACCAGGAAGTTTTCGTCGCTCTGCAGGCGAGTGATCAGGTCCAGTGAGGAATCTGTTGGTGCAGCCTCAGGTGCCGCCTCAGGTGCAGCCGCAGGTTCCACTTCAATCTCGGGAGGAAGCAGAGATTGAGCTCTCGTTCCGGTTTTTTCCGTCGGCATCGTCGGCTCCGTCGGCCTGAGCCCAACGAGTGATCTGAGCCAATCGTGCGACTCGTCCACCATTTTGGCGCCGAGAAACCCTGCGATTTTTTCCGCGCGCGCCGCCGTGCCTGTGCTGGGGCCCAGGCCAGCCGACACAAGGAGAGTCACCTCGACGTTCTGTGCCTTCGTCAGACCGAGGACTTTGCCCGGCTCAGGCGTCGCGCGCAGGACGCGGCCTTCCGGTTGGAGATCTTCCCGCCGGTAGATGGCGGACACCTTGATATTGGCATCGCGCAACTTCTGTTCGGCCTCGATCTGCAGCAGCCCTTTGACGTCCGGCATCTTGAGGACCTGAGGCCGCCCGGTTTCGGGGGCGCCTCGCTTCGCTGGAGTGGCCGCACTTGTCGGCACGGTCGCCCCAGGCTGTGGGCGGGCCTGGGCCTGGGGGCCTGCCGCCGCGTCGAGCGGGGGGAGCTGTGGTGCACCGAGCTGATTCTCAGCAGGTACCGAGGCCGCCCCTGCCCGGGCCTGGGTCGCTGCCGCTGCGTCGAGCTGGGGGGCTGCCGCCGCTGCGTCGAGCTGGGGGGCTGCCGCCGCTGCGTCGAGCTGGGGGGCTGCCGACGTGCTGACCTGGCCCGATGGGCCGGCCGGCGAGGCGGGCGAAGCCGGTGCACTGCCCCGATCCCGAGGGCCCCGACTGGACGCCATGGCCGAGAGTGCCTGTGCTCTGCGCGCGCGTTCCTCGGCGCGAGCGGGTGCCTCCGCGCGCGCCCGGCTCGCAGCGCGGGCCTGCTCCTGGCTTGCCTGCCTCTGTGTGCGGACCTCGTCCTCCGTGAGTGCCTGGTTCGCCGTGCGCTCCTGTGCACGGCGCGCGACTGCTTGACCCCAGCCGGGTGTCGGAGTTCTGGGCGTGAGTGCCTGGTTCTGCTCGAGTGCCTGCGCGCGTGCCTGGTTCGCCGCGCGTGCCTGGTTCTCGGCGCGTTCCTGGGCCTGGCGCGCGCGTGCCTCGGCGCGCGCGAGGGCCTCGTTCTGCTGACGTGCCTGGTCCTCCGGAGGTGCGTTCTGTATAAGTGCCTGGTCCTCCTCGGGTGCCTGAGCTCCGCGGACGATCTCCTGGGTTCTGCGCGTGAGTGCCTGGTTCTGCGTGAGTGCCTGGTTCTGCTCGAGTGCCTGCGCGCGTGCCTGGTTCGCCGCGCGTGCCTGGTTCTCGGCGCGTTCCTGGGCCTGGCGCGCGCGTGCCTCGGCGCGCGCGAGGGCCTCGTTCTGCCGGCGTGCCTGGTCCTCCGCGAAGCGTGCCTGGGTCTCCGCGGCGCGTGCCTGGGTCTCCGGGCGTGCCAGGTACTGCGCTTGTGCCGCGGCGCGTGCCTGGGTCCTGCGGGTGAGTTCCTCGGTTCTGCGGGTGAGTGCCTGGTTCTGCGCTACCGCCAGATCCGTCGCGGGCGCCTGCCCGCGTGCCTGGTTCGGCGCGGTCGTCGCGAGTGCCTCGGTTCTGCGGGCGAGTGTCTGGGTTCTGCGGGTGAGTGCCTGGTTCTGCGCTACCGCCCGACTCTGCACGCGCGCCTGCGCTCTGGCTTCGCGCGTGAGTGCCTGGTTCGGCGGGGGTGCTGCGGCCGGGGCGGACTGGGGCAGAGGACTTTGGCCCTGGGGAAGGGTCTGGCTCTGGGTAAGGGCCTGGTTCGGCGGGGGTGCTGCGGCCGGGGCGGACTGGGGCAGAGGACTTTGGCCCTGGGGAAGGGTCTGGCTCTGGGTAAGGGCCTGGTTCGGCGGGGGTGCTGCGGCCGGGGCGGACTGGGGCAGAGGACTTTGGCCCTGGGGAAGGGGCTGGCTCTGGGGAAGGGGCTGGCTCTGGGGAAGGGGCTGGCCCTGGGCAATTGCCTGGCCCGGCGGCCGCGATGCAACCCGGTTCGCTCCCGCCGGCGGCCGCGGCGCGGCCGCCCCTCCTGTGGGTACAGACGGGCTAGGCGAGGCCGGCCGGGGAGTTCGGGGTATCGGCGTGCCGGGTCTGGTTGCCGCCGCCGAGTCGGAGCCGGCGGCAGGGCGGCCCGGACGTGGCCGACTGGGAGGAAGGGTGTATCCGGATCCGAGAGCGGGAGCGCTTCCCTCGGCGTCGTCCGCCACTCCGAACCGGGCGCGAATACGGCGCCTGGTTTCCGATCCAAGTGAGATACCGAGCAGACCTGCGGCCCATTCCGCCTGCCGCTCGAAAACCGAGGCGGTCACGGAAGCCACGCTGCCACCTCGAGAAACGACGATCTTGATGGAGGTCACGTGAGGCATGATGATCTCGCCGGGCTTCGGATCAACCTCAATGACCGTGTCGCGTGGCGCCGAGCTCTCGCGCAGGTACCTCGTCACCTGGAAGGCCGGAGGTTCGAGGTGCCAGTACGATTCGGTCTGCTTACTGGCCTCGTCCAGCAGGTCCTCCGCCTCCAGGACGTGCTTGCCCACGACGTCGGGCACGCGGGGGAGAGTACTGCGGCTCAAGCCACCACCTGGGCCGCCTCCGACCGAGCCGCTCGTGAGTTCTCGATCGCGATTGCGCAGCAGCTGGATCTGCAGCGTCACTTCCGTACCGATCTGGGGATTGCCGGCTACGAGATCGGTGTAGCTGGCTGCTCCCACGCCCGGGTGAGAAGCTGTGTGCGTTTGGAATCTGACATTTTGAAACCATTCAGCCGTTGGCGGCCAGTCCCCCGCCTTGATCCGCTCTGCCCAGAGCTGCACCTCTTGAGTGACCTGGGCACGGGAGTCGGCGGGCAGAGAGTCCCGGGTGAAGGGCGGGTACTGATTCCGGGAACGCGAGAGAGCCTCCATCTTGATCCCGGTCAGGATGGATTCGAGCTCTGCGTCGTCAGCCCATCGCTGTACAGGCCCGACGACCGCCCGAGAGCGCTGCGGTTTGGCTGGAGGTGCGGCTGGAGTCCCGTCGGCCGTCGCAGCCTCCTTTGTGTGGGGCACGGGACCGCTTGAGGACTCCGAGATCTCGGTAAGTTGTTCGAAGCTTTGCTCCACCAGTTGTTCGACCAGGTTTTGCATGTGCTGCCGGGAACCAGGCGGCGTCCGATGTGTGAGAGGCGGAGGGGTTTCGTGGACGTCTGACCCGGTGGACAGTGCCTCTCCCTGCTTGGCTTCGACCTCCAGCAGCTGTCCCGCCAGCGAATGCTCCGCGGGAAGGCCCGCGCCCAAATGACGCTGTTGCACGACATGGACCAGCTCGTGTGCCAGGAGTCGCCGAGCCCTCGGCTCCGAGAGGGGCCCTTCCTCCTGGGGCAGGAAGACCTCGCCGCCCCGCGTGAAAGCGCGTGTCTGGTGGGTTCGTGCTTCGGACGACGTGTGGCCGTCTCGATGCACCGGCACGTGCGAGAGGTCTTCGCTGTAAGTCGATTTGAAGGCGGCCACGATCGACGCGGGAACGCGCTCCGGAGGCATGCGGAGAGGAAGGGTGCGGAGCCGGAGTGGCCTTCCGCGCGGGGCGGACTGAGGGACGCTCAGCGTTTCGGCCCGGAACCGAGGGCTCTGCTCGTACGACTTCGGGCGCGGCCGGTGCCCGGGGGCTTGCGCGGGCTCCGGCCGGGCCTGGGACTGATCAGACTCCTGCCGGGGCTTCGCGCGTGGCGGTTGTGGCCGGGACTCGGTGGTCCGGTCAGGCTTCGATCCGGGTCCTTCCCGGTCAGGCTTCGGTCCGGGCGCTTCCCGGTCAGGCTTCGGTCCGGGCGCTTCCCGGTCGGGCTTCGCCTTAGGCCCCTCCTCGTCCGGTTTCGGTCCGGCCGCTTCCCGGTCCGGTACCGGTCGCGATCGGTCGGCGGCGTCGGGCACACCCTCACCTCGCCGGTCAGCCAGGCGCGGGTGCCTCAGGGGCGTCGTGCCGTGCGGGAGCCGGTCCCGCGCACGCTCGTCAGCCCGGGAGGGAGTGCTGCCAGAAGCCGGCGTCGCCCCTTCAGCGATGGCCGCGTCATCAGGAGTGACCGCGTCATCAGGCGTGCGTTCCGGCCGCTCGGGCGGGGATGGCGGCGGCCGTACCGTGCGGTCGGCACTGCCGGACGCGGTCTGATCCTCTTGTTCCTCCTCGCCGGCGATTCGGGCATCGCGCGGTCCTGCCTCCGGAAGCTCCGGGCCTTCTTGTGCCTTGCTGGTGGCAGCGGGCCGACCGGAAGGGAGCGGCTTGCCCAGCCCCAGACGCCTGCTCTGTCCCACACTCTTGCGGCGTCCGGGCGCCGCTCCCCGCGCGGGGCCGGCCGGAGGCGGTCCGATGCGGGGCAGGGACGCGCTCATGGGCGGCGGCTCGGCCGGCCCCCGGCGCTCCTGAGGTGACTGGTCCTCCGGGTCTTGGCTCTTTGCTCCGGCGCGGTCCGCGGAGTTCCGTTCCGCCAGCAGCGGCGAGGTCCATTGGGCCAGCACCGTGTTCGGGGGGTAGAGGTCGGCGCCGTCGCCAAGTGGGGGCATGGGCTCCGCGGCCGGTACGGCGATGTCCGGCACCGCCTCCGGTTCCGGCACCGCCTCCGGTTCCGGCATGGGGAGAGGAATCTCCTGGGCGGAGCGCAGCCAGCCGGGCGCGCGGTACGGCGTCGAAGCCACCCGTGCCTCGCCCACGTGTGCTGATGTCGCGTGGATGAGAGAGGTGTCACCAAGCGATGAGGGGGGAGCCGTGGTGCTCTGAGTGGCAGTCAGACGGCGCAAGGGCGCGGAGTCGCCGGCGTCCGGTGACCCGTTCTGTTCCCGGGACCCGGGCCGTGCGCTCCCCTCCGGGAAGGACAAGGTCTTCGTGAGTCCTTCCACCGACCCGACAGATATGTCGGCACGTGATCGCGCTGAGGTGCTGGAATCAGGGGCGATCACTCCCAGCGGGCCGGTCCGCCTCGGATTGTGCAGGGTCAGGATGGGACGGTCCGAGACGGTCGTGCTCATCGTGGGCAGCAGCAGCCAGCCCTTCGCCGTACGACCTGCCGACGGCGGACGTGCGGGAGAGTTTCCCTCGCCCGACGGCGCGGCAGCGGCCACGCCGGGCGTCACCGGGCCGGCGTGCTGGACGGGACCGGCCTGCTGAGCCGGGGCCGTCCGGGCTGCGATGCGCGCGCCGGCACGCTGCCGGCGTCGAGAGAACCAGCCGCCCATGACACCCTCTTTCACAAGTTCTCTGTGGCAGCTTCAGTCGCTTCAGTCGCTGAGGCGGGAATTGATGCGACCCACTTCCTCGATGACCCGTTCCCGGACCGGATGTTCCAGATCGAGAATGCTGTTCAATGGCCAGTGAAGGTAGTACGCCACGTACGCGGCCTCCTCCCAGAGGCGGTCGGCCGCGTACGTCAGGATTCCCCCGAGACATCACCGGCGAAATCCACCGCGAAATCATGGCCGCAGGACGGGCAGGTGACTGCTGCTTCCGTGTGGCCACTCTGATTGATACGGCGGTACAGATCCTGCAGGAACGCAAGATCTGATGCGAACAGGTTCTCGATGACAAACGTGTCGACTTCCGGGACGCTGCCCAGCTTGGTGACCGTGCGCTCAAGGAGTAGAACGGTCAGAAAAGCCGGGTTCTGGCGTACGCGCTGATCCGTCTGGGGCGTCAGTTCGTCCCGGGCCGTGGCAAGCCGCATGACGCCTTCGCGGTGAACGACTCCTGCCTCGTCGACATATCCGCGAGGCAGGACGAACGGATATTCGGTGCGCATGCCTTGTTCAGTCGTCATTTCCGCCGTCGTCACGGTGCCACCCTCTGGATGTTCTCGCATACGAGCGTCACGGTTTCCATGAGCACCTCACTGCTGCCGGCCTTGAGCGCGCCGATCTCGATCTTCGACGGCCAGGCGTCGGACAGGTAGTAACGAGCGACAGGCTTGTTGTCGGAGCTGTACATGACCAGGGAAGCGCTTTTGCGTGCCGCCAGGATGTCACCCAGCAGAACCGTCTGATGCCAGGCCCACAGCTCCACGCCGGAAGTCTTGCCTCGCTTCAGCACCACCGTGGGTGGCTTCCGCCTCCCCGGCAGCTTCTTGATGATGAGCTCTTTGTCCGATGAGGAGAGGTAGTCGACCGGTTCAACTTCGGTGGTGATTCCGGAAAGCTCCGAGAAAGAAGCGATCTCGTATCCGTCGATCACCACCGAGAACCGTGATGCGGTGAGGACGTCATTGGTCTGATCGGCAGGCATTTCATGCCTCCTGGACGAGGTGGGTCATCTGCTACTCCTCCAGGCCCGCGCCCTCGGCGAACTGGGAAATCCTGAAGACGACGAATTCTGCCGGTTTCACCGGAGCGATTCCGATTTCGACGTTGAGGATGCCGGCGTCGCGGCTTTCGGCGGGGTTGTTCTCTTCGTCGCACTTGACGAAGAAGGACTGTTCGGCGGACCTGCCGAACAGCGCGCCTGCTCGCCACTGTGCCCGGAGGAACATCGTCACCGTGCGCTTGACCGAGTCCCAGAGTTTGGTGTCGTTCGGCTCGAAGACGACCCAGTTGGTGCCGCGGAGAATGGACTCCTCGACAAAGTTGAAGAGGCGTCGCACATTGATGTAGCGCCATTCCGGGTCGCTGGAGAGCGTCCGGGCGCCCCACACCCGGATCCCCTGGCCGGGGAAGGCACGGATGCAGTTGATGCCGATCGGGTTCAGCTGGTCGTGCTCACCCCTGGTGATCGCCAGGTCCAGTGCCACCGCTCCCCGCACCGTCTCGTTCGCCGGAGCCTTGTGCACGCCGCGGGTGGCGTCATTGCGGGCCCAGACCCCTGCCATGTAGCCGGACGGCGGGACGGAGACGACCTTGCCGGCGATGGGGTCCATCACCCGGGGCCACGGCCAGTACATCGCGGCATGCTTCGAGTCGAAGGCGGTGCTTTCCTCGCGCCAGCGCTTGACTCCTTGCGCGTTCAATCCGGGCGGAGTGTCGAGGATGGCCATCCTGTTGTTCATGAGCTCGCAGTGGCCGATCATCGCCTGCTGGACGGCCTTCACCCCATCCAGGTCGAGGGTGCCGTGCTGCAGAGCGGACATGGCGTCCGGAACACAGAGCATGGTGACCGCATCGACCGCTTCCAGCCCGGCGAAGCCTGTCCTCAGGGAGGAGTCCCCGATGTATTCCTCCGCCGAGAGCGCGGGCACGGCCGGTTCCGGCTGCGGTGCTCCTCCGGACAGCGCGACACGCTTCCCCTTCGTGGGTACCGCCAGTGGTGCTCCCTTCACCTCCTCGATCGTGATGAGCTTCGACTCCTGCCGGACGACCGTCACGACATTGCGGGGCCCCTTCTTGGCCGTGACGTTGTCAAAGGTCTCGACGGGCTTTCCACTGACCTTGACGACGAGCTTGAAACTCTCGTTCGCCGATTCGGACGCCTCGCCGACATCAACACTGATGTCGTCTCCGGCGCTGCCCGTTGCAAGAGCCTTCACGGTGAAGGGAGAACGGCCCGAGTCCACGGGGAGCGAGGCCTGAGCGCTCGGCTCGATCTCGCGGGTGCTCCCGTTCCCGTTCCCGTTCCCACCCAGACGCACTACGTAAGCGACGCCGCCGCCGTTCACGAAGTAGCCGTACACCGCGTGGGCGAGGTAGTACCCCTCGACGAAGTCCCCGAACCGCTGGACGAACTGGGTCCAGTTGGTGATGAGAGTGGGCTCGTTGAAAGGCCCCTTCTCCGCGAACCCGGCGAAAGCTGCAACCGCTGTCCCGACTCCTTCGATGGGCCGAGAACCGGAGGAAACTTCCTCGACGTAAACCCCTGGTGACAGATAACTGGGCACGCGTCCTCCAGATGCTCGTCTCGAAAGCTGACTCTCCGATCCTGGCAAGGCTCGGGCAGGAGTCCCATGGGCCAACGGACGTATGGAAAGACATGGAGTACTGCATCTTCGGGCAACGGCAACCGACCTTACGACCTCCCCATGGCCCCTGGGATCCGATGAGGAGCACGGACAAAGTGAAGACGTGTTCCATGATGTCGACGAGACCCTGCGTACCTTTTTGGCGCCATGGCTGCCGGCCCGGACCGAGCTCAGCTTCGAGGCACCGGGCGCGGAGCTGCGCGCTGCTGGGCACGGCTCCGCGGGCAAGGAAGGCACCAGCCGCAAGAGCGCGCGCCGGGTCGTGACGCTTTTTCTTCACGACGTCCGAGAGGACGTGAGCGGGCGTGGAGCAGGGATCGCTGACATCCGCGATGCCGAGCACAAGGTCGTGGGCAGGGCGCGGCCAGTGCGCCGCTACCAGATGACGTATCTGGTGACCACCGAGGCGGGCACGGCGCAGAAGGCTCATGAACTGCTCGGACGGGTTCTGAGCGCCTTCGCCACCTGTGACGTCCTGCCGGCGGCGTGCCTCCAAGGCTCCCTCGTCGGCGCCCCGGGCGCCCTTGAGGTGCGGGTCGCGGAAGACATCGGGCCGGTGGGCCAGTCCGACTTGTGGTCCGCCTGGGGTACGGTCCCGCAGGCGAGCTTCACGCTGATGGTTGTGGCGCCCCTGGTGCCGGAAGCGCATTACGAGGTCGGTCCTCTTGTCAAGACTGTCGCCCTGGACACTGCCCCGGAGACGGGCTCGGAAGAGCGAGAGAAGCAGCGGTCGCAGTCGGCGTGGCCGGCTCCCCAGGAGAAATTCACGGCAGTCCGGGTTCGAGCCAGGAACAAGACCAAGGACATGAACGAGCGGAAGTCCAGGTAAAAGGATTCAGCGACGGGACCGCCTTCCCTCTCGCCATGTCCGACAGCAGTCAGGCGCCGACGGCGACGGCGCGGTCGCCTTGCCCACAGTGGGACAAGGGCACAGCGGCACATCGCAGAATCCGTACCTCCTACGGCACAGGGCGGGGCGGCGCCGGGCGGCGAAGTGGGAAACCCGGGCGGGGAGAACTGAAGTCCGGCTGGCCACCGCCAAGCACCCTCGGGTGACACCACCCCACAAATGGCTCGATCGATCCAATCAAGAGATAGAGAGTCGGCCGCAGCGTCCCTCGTGCGTCAAACGGGATACGCATCAGACGCCGGGCAGGTCATGGTCAGGAACCGCACGCGTGGCTCGCAGTTCATCACACCGGGGTCAACGTCGACGTACACGTCGTCGCGGAGGATCGTGACGCTTCCCGATCGGCTGAGTTCGTCATGCACGCTGCGCGACAGCTCTATGCCCAGTGAGAGCCGGCCGTCGGCATCACCGATGACGAGGCGGACACCAGACCTCAAAGGCTTCGTGGTCCGCGTGTGCTCCGCTTGTTGGTTCGCCTTCCTCATGGCACTCCCATCCTCATCACATCGCAGACACGTCCCATCCTGCTTGCCCAGGCTGCTGAAATCGAGAGCTGTTAGAGCAGCCACTCGGGTAGTTCCCCAGATGTGAAGGGCAACAGTGTACGGAGGGTTCTCCCTCATGACGCGACCGAGTTCTCACTGGAGTTGACCGGTGAGGACCGCGGCCGGTGTGCACGGGCTTGAGCTGTTGTGACAGTCCACCGCGAGAATGATCTGATCCCCCGACCCCACCACTACCGGCTGGTCCAAGTGCTGTGTGTAGGTGGACAGATTGTCCAGCGGCTGGGAGACCAGTGTGTCCGAACCGTGCTGGACCTGCACGGTTCCCGTGCTCCCCGGGGGGCTGGAAAGCGTGATGTCTGTCAGGGTGTACGTCTGCCCGTTGGGCACCGTGTAATTGAATTGCTGGAAAGTTCCCGACTGTCCAGGCGCGGCGTTCGCCTGGATGACCTCCGTGCCGGCTCCACTGGACGAGGCGGACCCGGTGGCGGTGCTCTGTCCAGGCGCCGTGGAGCTGCCGTTCGGGGGGACGCCCGTGGCGGGAGCGGGAGTTGTGGCAGAGGGCGCAGGGGTCGAGCTGCTTGGCTGGGGTGCGGTCGGCGGCGCAGGGGTCTCATCCGACTCCAGAGATTCCTTGAACACGGTCGCGGAGAGGATGCCCAGGGTCGCGACCAGAGCGAGCAGGGTCATGAAGGCCTTGAAGAACCATTTCGGGAGTATCTGCTCCTGGATCATCGCGGCATCGGCGGTGACCGGGGCGTTACCCGACGTGGTCAGAGTGGCTTGAAACGGATGCGTCTTGTTCCTGCCCTTGAAGAACCTCTTCTTGGGGATGACGGACACAGGTACGAGCACCGTCCGGCCCGCCTGGATGTCGACGGACGGTTTGGCAAGCTTGAAGACGAGTTCATCGTCCGCCGCCGCCACCCGGATGCCCACCGGCAGGTCGTGGTTGCTCAGGTTGTCCACGGCCAGCCGATGTCGCGTCCGGAAGGAGGCGTGGGAGCCGTGGGGAAGGAATTCTGCGGCGAGCTCGACGAACTCCTTGACCCGGACCGTCCCTTCCTCGATCTGGGAGCCGGCAGGGTCCTCCCGGGAAGTGGCTCGTACAGCGAATGGAATTTCTCCTGCCTTCACGGCAGACGATCGAGGCGGACTGAATTTCGCTGTTATGGTGGTATCGCTGTCCGGGAAAAGGTTGACAAAACGAGGCTCGATGGACGCCCAATCGTTGGCATCGCCAATAAGTTCGACAGAAAATTGATCGACGATTGAACCAGTATTGTGGAGAGTGAGTTCGCACTCGACTGTTTGTCCCGGTTCCACGTCGAGGTGCTGTGGCGTCAACGTCAGCTCTACACCCATGTGCTCATGATTACGCACAGGTGTGGTGACGCGTGATCATTGTTCGGTACTCGATTGGGGTAGCCTTCGCTGCCCCTTGGGGCAGCCTGGGCCCCCGGGATCACTGCCCTGCGTCGGACCGGAGCCAACCTTCAGGCCACCGGAGTTGGCGCCCTGTCCGTGATGGGGACAGGGGACGCCCGCCTGGAAGTGTCGGCCACACAGACAGGCAGGTGTGGCTTCGAACACCGGCCGGCTGAGTTCGGCGACCGGATGTCGGCGGGGAATACGATGGCAGTGCTGATGGACCGGGAAGATTTAGCTGCCTCGAGAAGATCGCAGTGACAGATCCCGGGGCAAGTCGTTGCGTGCATCACCTAGGTCGATGTCTCGCACATGAGAAATCGGCCGCCCCTGTGGGTTCGCTGATCCGCAGGCGCGGGCGGCCTCCTGCCGAGCCGAGAAACGTGGCGCGTCGCCATGAATGCCCAGTACTGGTCGCGGAGGCTGTGGACCAGTGTGCTGGCTGTCGGTGCTGCCGTGGCCGTGGCCGCCTGTGGCGGCAGTGGGGGACTGGTGCCATCCGGGTCGTCCTCTCCGAGCACCGCGGCATCGACGCCCTCGACGAGTGCGACACCGACCGGAAGCACTCCCTCGACCGAGCCGCCGCCGGGTTCTGTGACCACTCCGCCCAGCACGGCACAGCTTCGGGCTTCCGCTTTCGGGGACACGTTCACCTATCACGACGGGCTCAAGGTAAAGGTTGAGGGACCCGCCCCTTACAGCCCCAGCAGTGCGGCCGCGGGCAGGACAGCGGGCGACAAGGCGGTCAGATGCGCGGTGACAATAACCAACGGCACGGGGAAGGCGTTCGACGCGGTGCTGACGGTCGTTCAGGCCACCACTGGCGATGCAGAGCTGCAGGCCGCCCGCATCGTGGATTTCGAAAACGATGTCGGCGTCGGCTTCACCGGGAGGATCGCCCCAGGGGCTTCGCAGACGGTGACATTCGGATTCGACGTTCCCGAGGATGCGGCCGGAGGGAAGTTCGGCGTCCAGGTACTGCCCGGCCCTTCCTACACCGCAGTCCACTGGGCGGGCACCCTGCCCACGTAACGCCACAGGGGGCGGTCTTCCAGACCCAGGCCGCGCGTCCACGCGGCAACGCGCCGCCGTAGCTGACGGCGCCTCCGACTGCTGGATGAAGACGTCCTCGGCCGCCTACAGCCTCCGTGATAATATTGCACTAAGAGTGCAATATTTATGAGGGCTCGCCGAGCGCTCCCGCTTGATGGGAAATCACATGAATGACCGCACCAAGAACGTTCTGATAACTGGAACCTCGTCCGGTATCGGCCTGGCCACTGCCGTAGGCGCGGCCAAATCGGGTTGGGGCGTCATCGCCACGATGCGTGACGTCGGCAAGTCTCAGCGGCTTCTGGAAGCCGCAGAAGTCGAAGGTGTCGCGAACCGGATCGTTGTCAGCCAGCTCGACGTGACGAGTGAGGAATCAGTACGCCTTTGCCTCAAGGACACCCTTGCCCGATTCGGGCGACTGGATGCGGTGATCAACAATGCGGGGTCCGGCAGTCTTGGCACCTTGGAGCAAGGAACTGTCGCCGATGTACGCAAAGTGTTCGAAACAAATTTCTTCGGGGTTCTCAATCTGACTCATGCGGCGCTGCCCGCGCTGCGGAGCTCTCAAGGCCGCCTGCTCAACGTGACGAGTGTCGGGGGAGTGGTCAGTCAGCCGTTCAATGAGGCATACAGTGCCGCGAAGTTCGCCGTCGAAGGTTTCATGGAAGCGTTGGCCCCGGTTGCCGCAACGGTTGGGGTATCAGTCAGTGTGGTCGAACCCGGGGCAGTAGCCAGCGAGTTTGTGAAGAATATTGGGCTCGATGAGTCCTTCATCGAGGCAGCGGGGCCGTATGCCGCCCCACTTTCGAAATACGTGTCGCGAAGTCTTCAGGCCTTTGAAGGTGCGCAAACCCCTGAGGATGCCGCAACCTCCATCATCGACCTCCTCAACCAAGAAAATCCCGCCTTCCGTATTCAAACCTCGGAGGCGGCTCGGAACATGGTCGCCCTGAAGATTTCCGACCTCGACGGCTCGACTGTTCAGCAGATCATGCGCAGCTGGCTGGTGTAACGACGGCCGGCCCGAGTCCACGGGCTGTACGCGGTGGCCCATGGCACCGGTCCCGGATGCCGCGGTGCTGGGGCTGGCGTGTAATGAGACTGTTCGTTCGTCTCCGGCCACGAGGATCGAGACATGGCCCACCACCGTGGGGCGAAGAGGGACACGGAGCACCAGGGCCCGGGGCACCCGGGGTTACTGCGCCGCCTGGGCCAGTGGTGCGCCCGCCACTTCGTGATCGTGATCGTCGCCTGGCTGGTGGCGCTGGCCGTCCTCCAGGTCCTCAACCGCTCCTTCGGCGGGAGTTATTCGGACAACTTCTCCCTCCCCGGCGTGCAGTCCGAGCAGGGGCTGCAGGTGCTGGAACAGCACGACCCGGCGGCCGGCGGCTACAGCAGCCAGATCGTTCTGCGTGACAACGCCAAGCCACTCACTTCGCTCAGCGGCCAGATTTCCACGACCATCTCGGATCTGGGGAAACTGCCGCACGTCCTGGCCGCCCAGAACCCCCTCGCCGCCGCCGGCAAGCCTCCCGCCCGGCCCAACGTCGGCCCGCTGTCGTCCGACGCGAAGACCGGCTACATCACCGTCCGCTTCAATGTCGAGCCCTCCACCCTCGGCCACAGCTACCTGAACGGCGTGGACCGCGCGGTGCAGCCGCTGCGCTCGGCGGGCGCGCAGGTCGAGTACGGCGGTCCGCTCGGCGAACTGGCCCGTCCGCAAGCCGACGACCGCGTCAGCGAGCTGATCGGCTTCGCGGTCGCGATTGTCGTCCTGCTGCTGGGCTTCGGCAGCGTCATCGCCGCCACCATGCCCCTGGTCACCGCCCTCATCAGCGTCATCTGCGGTCTCGCCTGCCTCGGCCTGCTGGCGTCCGCGTTCACTTTCGCGACGGTCTCCCCGACCCTGGCCACGATGATCGGGCTCGGCGTCGGCATCGACTATTCCTTGTTCCTGATCACCCGGCACCGGCAGAACCTCATGGAGGGCCTCGATCCGGTGCGTGCCGCCGGGCACGCCGCCACCACCAGCGGGCGCGCGGTCCTCGTCTCGGGCTGCACGGTGATCGTCGCCCTGGCCGGCCTGTACGCGTCCGGGGTGTCGTTCGTCGGCAAACTCGGTTTGGCGGCCATGGTCACGGTCGTCACGGCCGTCCTCGGCGCGCTGACCCTCGTCCCCGCGCTGCTGGGTCTCATCGGCCGGCGCATCGACCGCCTGAAGGTGCGCCGCCCCGTCGCCGAGACCGACACGGCCCCGGGCGCCGAACCCCACGGCACCTGGCACAACTACGCCCGCCGGGTGGAGCACCGGCCGGCCTGGTTCCTCGCGGCGGGCATCGCGGCGATCGTCGTCCTCGCGATCCCGGTGTTCTCCATCCAGCTCGGCCACATCGGCGACGGCGCCGATCCGACGTCCTTCACCGACCGCAAGGCGTACGACCTGATGACCGACGCCTTCGGGCCCGGTTCCAACGGCCCGCTCACCGTCGTCGTCGACCAGAGCAAGGTCCCCGCCGATCAGCGCTCCTCCCTGGCCCAGCAGACCCAGAAGACCCTCGACGGGGTGCCCGGCGCCGCTGCCGTCACCCCGCTGACCCCCACCAAGGACGGCGACGTCCTGATCGCCACCGTCTTCTCCCAGAAGTCCCCGCAGAACGCCGCCACCACCGACCTCACCAACCGTCTGGTCGACACCACCCTGCCCGACGCGGTGAAGGGCACCAAGGCCCACGGATACGTCACCGGCACCACCGCCGCCCAGGTCGACTTCCGCAACGTCGTCGCCGGTCGCCTGCCGCTCATCATCGGCGTGGTCGTCGCCTTGGCCTTCCTGATCATCCTGACCGTCTTCCGCGGCCTGCTGGTCGCGGTCAAGGCGGCCGTCCTCAACGTGCTGTCCATCGCCGCCTCGTACGGCGTCGTCGTCGCCGTGTTCCAGTGGGGCTGGGGCGGGCCCGCGCTCGGCGTGCACGGCAAGGTGCCCATCGAGAGCTACGTGCCGATGATGATGTTCGCCATCATCTTCGGCCTCAGCATGGACTACGAGATCTTCCTGCTCACCCGCGTGCACGAGGCCTGGAAGCGCACCCAGGACGCCAAGGCCTCGGTCGCCCACGCCCTGGAGATCACCGCCCGGATCATCACCTGCGCCGCCCTGATCATGGTGAGCGTGTTCGCCGCGTTCATCCTCAGCGACAACATCGTGGTCAAGATGCTCGGACTCGGCCTCGCGGTGAGTGTGCTGATCGACGCCTCCGTCGTACGGCTGCTGCTGGTTCCCGCCGTACTGACTCTGCTCGGCCGGCACGCCTGGTGGACACCCCGGTGGCTGGACCGGATCCTGCCGCACATCGATACAGAGGGCGGCAGCGAGCCCAGATGACGGGCGGCGGGGTCTCCGTTCGGGTTTGGCCCCGGCCCTGGGCCGGCAGAGGCCGGGCCCGGGGGCGGTGATCAGTCGCCGTCGGACGGTATCCCGTCGGGCCGGCGGTGTTTGGCCGCAGGCGGGGGACATGCGGGAACGCCCCTGGAGGCCCATGGTGGAGGAAAGGCAGGGCGCCGCTGAGCCGCCCCTCGCACACGACGGTTGCCACGAAGGAGGACGCATGACGACCTCCGCTCCCCCTCATTCCGCACCGCGATTGATCGTCTCTCGCGATTGGCCCCTGGTGGGAGCCGCGATCGCGGCGCTGCTGAGCTTCATCATGCTCCTGCTGCCCTGGCTCACCGCCGGGTCCAGGAGTGAGAACGCCTTCGGTGCAGCACTGCAGACCGCGGGCCCTGTAATGATCATTATCTCGGCGTTCGTCACCATCGGCCTGCTCTTCGCGGCCCTGTGGGTGACGAGCCGGGGATACCTGACAGCCGTGCTGGTGTCAGCCGCCGTCCTGGTGGCCTTCTACGCGGTCAAAGCCGCAGACACCGCAGAACTGGCGGATTTCTACAACCGGCTGCTGGGCGAGACCCTCGGCGTGAGCTTCGGCACGGGCATCGGAGTGTGGCTCGGGCTCGCCTTCGCCTCCGTGGCATTGCTCTGTGTGCTCCTGGCCCTGGCCTGCGAATGGGGTTCGGGTGAATCGCTTGTCTACCCGCCCATGCTCAGGAGACCACACAGAACCGGCGTGAACGCCCCGCAGGAGAGTGACCCGGGCCATTCGCCGCCTCCGCCCGGTTCCGGCGGTCCGTGACGGGGGCTGGGGCCAAGGCCCGCGTACGGTGGCGGTCGACGGGCCGTGCCGAGTGAGCGGCTGCCGCGCCCGCCACATCGGGCACGTGGTTGCGATATACGTATATTTCATGAGTTTATTGTGGTAGATTCGACACTATGAGTATTGGCCTTGAGGAGAGGATGCGCTCGGCGGTGGCAGCGCTGCTCCACGCGGCCGGTGAGTCGCAGGCCGGGCTCGCCTCCGCCCTGGGCGTGAGCCAGGCCCAGGTGAGCCGGCGTCAGTCCGGGGTGGCCGCCTGGAGCCTGACCGATTGCGAAGCAGTCGCCGCGCACTACGGCATCGATGTTCTCGACCTCCTGGCCGGCCCCACCCGCGCAACGGAGGCCTTGCCGGTCACACGTCGACGCCTTCCCGGCCGCCCCGCCGCGCGCACGGCGCCCGCCGACGGAGCCGTACGATGACCGACTTCGGCGCGATCGACGCTTTGCTCGCCGGGGCCAAGAAGAACGTCCCGCTGCCGGCCGCCGAGGAGCGGCGGAGCCTGCGGGAAGGGACGGCCGTCTCGCGTGCCCAGCTCGCGCGGGCCCTGGGCGTCAGCCCGTCCACGGTCGGGGGCTGGGAGTCCGGACGCGAGCCGAGCGGCGAAGTACGGGAGAAGTACGCCTACTTCCTCGAAGGGGCTCGGACCAGACTGGCGGCCGACACGGCCGAGAGCACGGCTGACACCGCAACCGCGCACACCGCTTCCGCGCACACAGACGCGGAAAGCGCCGGGCGAGGGGACTACGACGACGACGTCGACGTGCTTCCCGCGCCCCGGCCCTGCGTGCTGTGCGGGCAGCCCGCGGGTTTCCAGGTCGCCGGATTCCCGCAGCACCTGGACCATGCTCAGTGCGGCGTCGTCCAGCCCGGGACGACCGAGCCCGCCACACCCGAGGGACCAGCTCCACACAAGGTGCCTCGACGCCAAGAGCCTTCCGGCCGGCAGGGGCATCCGGGCCCCAGGATCAGGGTCGTGCCCGTCGGCCGCCGCATGCACCCTGCCGATACCCCGGACCTGATCGGCACCGCCGTCGAGGCCGCGCTCGCCGAGCACTCCGGCGATGTGGAAGCGGCGACCAAGGCCCTGGTCAAGCGGGCGATTCCGGACGCCATGGCGCTGCTGGACCATACCCGGCAGGGTGGCCGCTATGACGTCGTCGCCCATCCGTGGCTGCCCGACGTTCTGCGCAAGCAGTCCTCCCGTGGCGCGGACCAGATCTGGGAGGCCCGCCCCAAATGGGCCAGGCCCGAACTGCCGCAGGGCGAGCACCAGATCACCGCACTCGACGTCAACGGCGCCTATCTGAGCGCGCTCAAGACCCATCTGCCGCTCGGTCAGCTGGAGCACTCCACAGGCGACCACCACGACCGCCGGCGCGCCGGCGTCCATCTGATCACCCCGCCCGACTGGGACCACGAGACCTACTTGCCCAACCCCATCGGCAACCGCGACGAGCCCGGACCGCTCTGGGTGACGGAGTCGACCCTGCGCCTGCTGCTGCGCATCTCCAGTCCCAAGTACGGCCTGTGCGATCCGCCGGAGATCCACGAGTCCTGGACGTCGGGCGCCACGGAGGGCCTCCTGGAGAAATTCCGCATCGCCCTCAAGGACGCCCGGGACCGGGCGATCGCCGCCGACGACGAAGTGACATTGGAGTACGTCAAGGCCATGTACTCGAAATTCGTCTCCACGCTGGGGGAGTCGAACTACAACCGCGAGCTGTACCGCACCGACTGGATGCACCTCATCCGCTCGCAGGCTTTCGCGAATCTGTGGTGGAAGGCCCATCGTGCCTACGACGAGGGCCTCATGGTCGTCCACGCCATGGGCACCGACGAACTCCATGTCATCGGCGACTGGCGGGCAGTGTTCCCCGAGGGCCGGGGCGTCACCGAGGTGAAGGTCAAGGACGTCTACACGGTGGGCACCGCCACCGCCGACTAGATCCCCGGGAGCCGGTATCCTCAAGCCTCCTGGAGTCAAGGAACGCTTCACATCGGGGAGGCGAGAGTGCCGGAGCGGAACATCGATTTCGGCAAATACGGCGCGCGCGGCATCAAGGGATACGAAGCCGCGGCCCGCCAGCTCGACGCGCTCGCCAACTTCGTCACCACCCCTGTCACCCAGCGACGCGGCATGCTCGCCCGCCTGCACTACCTCACCCGCACCGAGCATGCCCGCCAAGCGGCCCGTGAGGCCGGCCTGACCGTCACCGACCGCACCCTCAAAGCCTGGCTGGACGGCAGACGCAGCCCGTCGAAGAAAAACCTCGAGCGGATCGAGACCGCCTACCGCACAGTGCGCCGTCACAACGTCGCCCGCTACCTCCTGGCCCGCCTGAACCGTCAAGGCCGGGGTACGCGCGTGGAATTCCATCCCCTCAACCAGTCTCAGGTCGACCGGCCCCGGCAGCGCGAGGTCTCTTTCCGCACGCTCAACGTCCGGCGCTGGGACCGCATCATCGATGCCTGGGCGTCAGGCGACGAACAGGCCCTGGACGATGCCTGGATCAACGACGCGGTCGTGGACCTCGGCTCGGAGTGGGGCCAGTACGAGTACGTCACCACCATCGGCTTCGCAGCCTGACCCGGCACGGTGCCCGAGCAGCCGGCCGCCGACGGCCGACCGCTCGGGCACCACGCACAGGCCGCGCCCGCCGTCAGCGTGGGGGCACGGCAGAAGGCGGGCGCAGCAAGGGCCGACTGGGTCTCTGGGTGACTGACGGCCCCCTGAGTGTGTGGCCAGGCTGCGACTTCCGGAACGCGACTGACTAACTTTTCACACTCACAGTGCAACTACATGCTAAAGGCAGTCAGGGTAAGAGCGAGGTAAGCGGTGTCGCTCGTTCCGCTCTGCCTCAGCGGTCGGCTGTGTGCTGTTCCTCGAATACGCGCTCCAGAAGGGCGTGGAGGGAAGGAGCCCGCCTCCCAGACCAGGACGGGCGGTTCGACGGTCTGGCTCGGCGCTGACGCTGGCGTACGCTCGGCCCCTTCGCCGGTGCGGCTGTCATGGCCGTCGTGCGGGTCGTCACCGAGAAGCGGATCGGGGGGCCCATGGTCGACATGGGGATGTTCGCCCACCGGCCCGTACTCTTCACCAACCTGGCCGGTCTGCTGCTGGGCCTCGCGATGTCACCCACTCCGCCCTCTGACCGGGCGCACCTGCCGCTCAGCCGCCTGAGCCGGGCGCCCCGCGCCGTCCGTCCAGGTTCCGGTCGCCCCGACTGCCGTACTGCATACGTCCGATGCGAAATGCTCCGCCTCGCACCCGAGTACGGGCACGGCACACGACGTATCCACGGTGAGAACGCCGTATGAAGCGCAGACGCCGCCGTACACGTCACAGTCGAACCAACCTGCCCAAGGAGCCGCGAGTGCGCAGCACCGACGTCCTCGACCAGATCGACGCAGCCCTCCACGACCACACGGTGAGCAGGGACGCCATGCGTTGTACCCCCGGCGCCGATGAGCCGGAGGGCCGGGCAGCGGTCGCCCAGGGCATAGCCCGAAGCATTCTCGTACAGCGATTGACGGATTACCACGGCCTCGCACTCGCGGAAGCCCGCGCTGCCGTACTGGCCGTCGAGAACGGGCGTACCAGTGAGCACGCGGCCCTGGTCCGCGCCGAGGCCCGCGCGGTCGCGGAAGAAGCCACGCAGCGGATCCGCATCGCCATCCAGCACAGGAGCAGAAGCCTCGGCCCCACGCTGCGGTACCTCTGCCGGAACCCTGAACGGCCTCCGGCAGGCGACGCCCCGGCCGCCCGCCACGAGCGACCAGCCTGGCAGTCACCCTACGGCCCGGTTCTCAGGCGCCGCTGAGGCACTTCCCCTTCAGGGCTTCTCCTGCCCGGCAGCCGAGGCAAGGCGGCCGGGCAGTCTGGTGTGCGTGTGAATGATCCTTACGTCACCCATATCCCAAGAGATTATAATTACACCAACAGTGCAATATGTGACTGGATCGCACCTCAATTCGCTGGAGGATCAAGAATGTCCCTGGACGCCAACCTCCCCGCCGTCAGCCGTGAATGGCACTTGCTCCGCCGTCCGGTGGGCTGGCCCAAAGCCGAGGACTTCCTCCTGGTCGACGCGGAACTCCCAGTACCGGGTGAGGGCCAGGTGCTGATCAAGAACAAGTACCTTTCCGTGGACCCCTACATGCGCGGACGCATGAATGCCGCCGAGTCGTACGCGGCGAATTTCGCCCTGGGCGAGGTCATGGAGGGCGGCGCGGTCGGAGAGGTGGTCGCCTCCAACTCGAAGGACCTGGCGGTGGGCGACCACGTTCTGCACTTCCTCGGCTGGCGTGAATTCGCCGTACTGAACGCGGCGGAGGCGGTCCGCATCGCCCCTGACGCGGCCCCCTTGTCCGCCTACCTCGGCGTCATGGGCATGCCCGGCCTCACCGCTTACGCGTGCCTGATGCGCACCGCCGCGTTCCGCAAGGGCGACGTCGTGTTCGTCTCCGGCGCGGCGGGCGCCGTCGGAAGTCAGGCGGGTCAGATCGCCAAGCATTTCGGCGCCTCCCGGGTCATCGGCTCCGCGGGGTCCGACGCGAAGGTGGCGCTGCTCGTGGAGGAGTACGGCTTCGACGCCGCGTTCAACTACAAGAAGGGGCCGGTGGCCGAGCAACTGCGTGCCGCCGCTCCGGACGGTGTCGACGTCTACTTCGACAATGTCGGTGGTGAGCACCTGGAGGCGGCCATCGGCTCCCTGAACCAGGGCGGCCGGATCGCGCTCTGCGGCATGATATCGATCTACAACAACACCGAACCGTCACCCGGCCCCGGCAACCTCGCCCGCCTCATCCAGACACGCGGCCGCATGGAGGGCTTCCTCGTCGCCGATCACTACGATCTGCAGGCCGAATTCATCCGGGAAGTGGGCCCCCTGGTCGGCTCCGGCGCAATCAAGTACCAGGAGACCGTCGTCGACGGCATCGAGAACAACGTCGAAGCCTTCCTCGGCGTTCTGCGAGGGGACAACACCGGCAAGATGATCGTCAGACTCTGAGCCGAGCCATACGACGCCACCCTAGCCGGCGGTTCCGCCACCGCGGAACCGCCGGCGACGTGCTGTGCCGGGGACCGTCGCCACGAGGCCCACCTGACGGGTGTGCCGGCGCGTCAACGGCGGTCACTCGGGGACAACCACTTCCCAGCAGTCGGGCGTCAGGGTCACGAGTCCCTCCAGCGGAAATTCCAGTGGTATGGGTATGGGGCCCTCCATCGCAATGGGCGGAACTATCGGTATGAGGATGGCGGGGGATTCTCCGGCTGTAGAGACAGGACCTCCCGGCACGAGAACCTCAGGGCACATGAAGATCTCCGGGGCAAGCACCTCAATTTTACCGACACCCGGAGTTGAATTAGGAAATTCAATGAGTTCGTACCCTACTTCCAGTCCTGCTTCAAGAACTATCATCAGTTCTGAAAATGGAATGACGGGGAGTTCATTGATGAGAACGTTGGTCACAGCTTCCAACGGCCAAACCGGCGGGATCAGTATCGCCTCTTCCTCGAAGTTCAACTCCAGCAAGGCGCCGGTGGCTGCTATCGGTCCGGGCACGGTGCACCCCCGTGTAATCGCTCATGCAGCCCACGGCTGCTTGCCCCTCTCATCACCTGGAGGGGCGTGAGGATAAAACATCCGATATCAGGCTACAACTCCTTGAGTGAGCGGCAAGCGCTGGTTCGGCCGTCGGCGGGCGGCGCGCCTGCCGGCAAGGCAGACCCCGCAGCACGAGCCATCGGAGACATGTCCCGCCCGGACGACGAACGAGCACGCCTGCACTCCGCAGCCGCGCACTTGCTCTCGGTCACGAGGATTGGGCAGCACGCGGGCGCGAGTTCGCCCTGCCAATGCGGCACTCTCTGCCATTGGAAAAACTGCGACCGGGACTCTAGTGTTCACGGGTGTGCTGCAAATCCAGCAACGTTTCTATCCCGAAAAACCGTTATCGATGAGCATTACCCATATTCCTTGCGCTGGACCTCGCATTGATAGCCCCAGCGCCCGAGCGAGACGGCTTCGGTTGCCGGCCACCCTTTGCCGCCGTCCGGAATCCGGCCATGATCCGTCCGCCGGTGCGTACCCGGTGGCGGACCTATGCCCGCGTGATTTCGACTGATTGGAACGAACACTCATGACGGAACTCTCCAAAAGACCGCCAGGCCTCGCCCCCACGGGCAAACCCGCCCTGCCGGGCTCCGTAGGCGCGCTGCTCATGCCGACGCTCGTGTTCGCCATGCTGGCGTACACCGGGGTGCAGACGGCGGTCGTGCCGCTTCTTCCCATGCTCGCGCGCGAGTTCCAGGTGTCGGGGTCGACGGCCAGCTGGCTGATGACCGCCAATCTTCTCTCAGCCGCGATAGCCACCCCCCTGCTCGGCAGGATCGGCGACCTGCGAGGGCGCCGGCCGGTTCTGCTGGTGTCGCTCGGCGGCCTTGTCGCCGGTTCCCTGGTCGCCGTGTCCACCGACAGCTTCGCTCTGCTGATCACCGCCCGTGTGCTGCAGGGATTCGCCGGAGGTGTGCTTCCCCTGGCCATCTCGGTGGTACGTGACGAGCTGCCCACAAACCGGGTCACCGGGGGAGTGGCACTGATCAGCGCCAGCATGGGAGTCGGATCGGGCCTCGGCCTGGTCGCGGCCGGTGTCCTGACCAACCACTGGAGTTACCGCTCCGTCTTCTGGGCCGGTCTGGTGCTCGGCGCCCTCGCCATGGTGCTGGTGGCACGCTTCGTCCCCAACAAGTCGGCCGACGACCAGACCCAAGGTGCCGATCCGCTGGGCACCATCACCCTGGCCGGATGGCTCTCCGCCCTGCTCATTGCGCTCAGCCAGGGGCACACGTGGGGATGGGGCTCCACACGGACCGTTACGCTGTTCGCCGTCGCCGCGGTTCTCGCCCTGGTGTGGATCCTCATCGAGTACCGCGTCCCCCACCCCTTGGTCGACATCTCGATGATGTCCCGGCCCGCGGTCGCCGCGGCGAATGTGTCCGGACTGCTGATCGGCTTCGGCATGTACGGCACCTTCATGGTGATCAGCGACTTCGTGCAGACACCCGAGCGGTTCGGCTACGGCTTCTCCGCCACCATCCTGCACGCGGGAATCATGGTGCTGCCCGCCGCCGCCGGATCCCTGCTCGCCGCGCCCCTCGGCAGCATCATGATCACGCGCTGGGGACCTGACGTCCCTATGATCACCGGCGGCCTGCTGACCGGGCTGACGTTGCTGTTCCTCGCCTTCCACCACACACACCAGGGCACCATCTACGCGGCCTGCTCCGTCTTCGGTATCGGGATGGGCCTGGCGTTCGCGGCCATGCCCGCCTACATCAGCACCTCGGTGAGTCCGGCGCAGAGCGGCATAGCCAACGGCATGAACGCCGTTCTCCGAACCGTAGGTGGCGCGATCGGCACCTCCATCCTCGGGTCCATGCTGGCCTCGGAGACCATCAAGGGGCTGCCACCCGGCCTGGCTGTGCCCACCGGCAACGCCTACAAGCACGTCTTCCTGGTCGCCGGGCTGATCTGCCTCGCCGTCGTCGCGGTCCCCTTCGTCGTCCGCGTGATCCGCCCCGGGCACCGGCCCGCCCACGCGGCCGCACGACGCTGACCCGCGGAGCATGCGGCCGGTAGGACGCCTTTGGGGCGCCATGATCAGCAGGGGAACGTGCCGCTGTAGAGGGCGTGCCCGTAGGAGGAGCTTCCGGAGCCGAAGCCGTAGCTGCCGTCGTCGCTCCAGACCGCCTCGCGGAAACCGTCGACGCAGGTCGACATGGGCGAGAGCGCGAAGCCCTCCAGATTGTCGGTCGGCATGACGGCCGGGTTCGTGTAGGCCACCTCCGGAACGATCGCGCCGGCGGCGTCGACCTTCATGAACGTGTGCGTCTCACCGCAGGTGTTGTCGCAGGTCGCGACGATGCGCTGGGTTCCGGCGTCGAACGTCACGTCCATCACGGAGGCCTGGCCGGTCGCGATGGTGCCGAACGTGGTGAACGTGCCGTCGGAGTTCAGGCCGTAGACGTGCAGCGTGCCGTCCCACTCCAGGCCGGCGAAGAACAGACCGGCCCCGTGCAGCAGCGGGTAGTCCGCCGGGTCGTAGGCGGCGCCGGTGAGCGGGTCGATCCAGCCGTTCGCGGTCAGCCAGCCGTCGGGCACGTAACCGACACCCTCGAAGCCCAGATTGGCGTCGTCCTTGCTGCCGGTATTGAGCTGCGGGAACTGCGCGGTCATGTCCCACTGGTGGATCGGTGTCAGCGCCGATCCGGTCGCGGCCGGATCGAACTCCATGATCGTGTCCTTGGGGACCGTGTTGGTGCTGTTGTCACGCTCGGAGGTCACATAGATGTGGCCGTCGGCACCGACCGTCAGCCCCTCGGAGTCCGGCTGGCCGGTGCCACCGGCGAAGCGGATCTGCTTGCCGGCCGAGCTCCATGACGCGTCAGGAATCCACTGGCCGTTGCTCTTGACCAGCTTGTACAGCCAGTTCTTGTTCTTGACGGCCCACAGCACCGACGGATCCGATGGGTCGAACGCCAGGCCACTCAGGTCCCGGCCCTCAGGACCGGTGGACGTGGTGAACGCGCAGACGCCGTCGGTGATCGTGACGTCCAGCCCGCCCGGCCACGCCCGGGTGCCTGCTGGGAAAGAACCGGAGCCGGAGGGCGCTTCGGGTGCGCAGCCGCTGGTGAGCGAACCGCCGCCACCCAGCAGCCGACCGGTCTGCCCACCGCCGCTGCCCGAGCAGGAGTTCACGCTGCCGAGCGTCGCGGCCGTGGAGGTCCGCAACCAGCCGGTGCCGTCGGCGCAGCGCTCGTCCGAGGGTTCGGCCCCATCGGCTGCCCAGGTCACCGAGTCGACGGTGTTGCCGGTGCCGTCGAAGAGAAAGACCGAGTCCTTGTCACCCAGCCCGAGGGCCGAGTCGAACGTGACATAGCCGCCTGCGGGGATACTGGTCGCGCTCGGCGAGGCGGACGAGATCAAGGCCGGGGAATGGGAGGTGTCATTGTCGGCGTACTTCCACGCCCCGATGCCGACCGCGCTCGTTCCGCCGTTGTACAGCTCCACGGTGTCCGCGCCGTTCGAGGTGACCTCGTTGATCCTCACCTGGCTCGCCGAAGGTATCGACGACGGGCAGCCCGAGGCGTTCGGGCCGCCGAACGTGGGTGCCGTCGTAGTCACCCATGCCCCGGTGCCGTCTCCGCCGCACCGCGCCATCGCGGGCTTTGCCCTGCCTGTGGCCCAGTCGACGCGGTCGACCACCGTGCCGTCGGCCGTGTAGATCACCAGCTTGTCCGAATCGCCGAGCCCCTTCGGTGAGTTGAAGGTGACGAAGCTGCCCGGCGGGATCCTGCCGGAGGACGGGTTGAACGACCGTGGGGCGAAGCTGTCGTCGGACATCTTCCAGCCACTGACGCTCACCGCGGTCGAGCCGGTGTTGTACAACTCCACCGTGTCGCTGTTCGACGAGGAAACTTCGTTGATCCGGACGTTCTGATAGTCGACCGGGTCAGCGGCAGCCGCAGGCTGAGCGTCGAGCACCCCGGTGACGAGCAATCCTGAAAGCGTCACAGTCGCCGCGCATAGAGAGGCGACGCCGGCACGCGAGTGTGAGGTAGGCACGAGGTGGAACTCTGACGGCACGCTCTTGAAACAGTGTGTACTCCAGCTGAACACCCCCTGCCGGCCGCTCGAACGCCAGGCGCGCAGCGCCCCTTGCGATGCGCCGGTACCGCCAAGAACGGTCCAGAACAGCGCCCCGGACCGCACCGTCCGGCAACACCGGTGCACCGCCCTTGATTACGGCGTAATCGCCCACCCCCTGCCCGACGGGCCATCAGAGTTGGTTAGCTAACGCGCCGATGGTGCAAGTGATCAGCAAAGTTAGTATGGTGCTCTCATGAGTTCGCCAGCCTCCTCCCACGACCGCGAGAAGGTCGTCTCCAAACTGCCGGGATGGCTCCGGCAGAACCTCAAAGTCAGAGCCGCCCAGCACGGGGTCGAAATCCAGGCCGCCGTCGAATCAGGCATCAAGGACTGGTGTGGTCTGGCCTCCGCCGCCCCAGCCGTCGACACCGTGGGCTCCGACACCTTCTCCACCTTCCTGCCTCTCGGGCAGTGGAACGAGTTCCGGCAGACCACAGCCGATCGAGGCGTCTCCCTGACACAAGGGCTTGCTCAGTCCGTCCAGCTGTGGCTCGACGCCAACCCGGCCCCGGAAGTCGAACGGCCTGGAATCACCCGCCGCGTCATCGTCTGCAACCAGAAGGGGGGTGTCGGCAAGACGGCGATCACAGCAGGCCTGGGGGAGGCGCTGGCTGAGGACGTCGACATTCTCCGTCCTGTGCGCGTGGCAAAAGCACTCGCCAAGGCACTGAGGGAAAGTGAAGCGCGGACAGTCCAAGTACCTTCGGCAGACGACCCGCTCGACGTCGAGAACCTGCCCGGTCCCGGGCTGAAGGTCCTGCTCGTGGACTTCGACCCGCAGTGCCACCTCACCAACCAACTGGGGGCCGCACCCCTGCCGATGCAGGGCGACAGCCTCACCAACCACATGGCCGGCGACCCCAAGGGCGGCCTCAGCGACCTCATCGTCTCCATCGACGAGGACTGCTTCGGCGGCCGCCTCCACCTGCTCCCCGCCTGCAACGACGCTTTCCTGCTCGACGTACGCCTCTCCGCAGTACGCGCCAGGGAGGCTGCACTTGAGCGGGCTCTCGCCCCACTGGAAGCCGATTACGACGTAATCATCGTCGACTGCCCGCCCAGTCTCGGTCTCAGCATGGACGCCGCCGCCTACTACGGCCGGCGCCGCGACGGTGAGAAGCCCGGCCAATCCGGTGCCCTGATCGTTGTCCAGGCCGAAGACAGCTCAGCAGACGCCTACGAACTGCTCACCACCCAGATCGACGACCTCCGCGGCGACCTTCAAATCGACATCGACTCCCTCGGCATCGTCGTCAACCTGTACGACTCCCGCCGCGGCTACATCGCCACCTCCTCCCTCCAGGGCTGGATCGACATCAAGGATCCCCGGGTCGTCGGACTCATCGGCGACCTCAAGGAACAGAAAGAAGCCGTACGAGTGAAGAAGCCCCTGCTGTCCTACGCGCCCGAGTCGCAGCAGGCCGTCGGCATGCGAGCCCTGGCAAGGGAGATCCTGTGACCACCAAGGCCAACCAACTGGGCGCCGGCCGATTCGGCGGGGGAGGACCCACGGTCAGCGCACGCCGTCAGGCGGTGGCCGCTGCGACCGGAGTCCCCACCGACGGCATCGCAGCCCCCACGGAACTCCCCGTACAACGCATCAGCCTCAACCCCGACAACCCCCGCTCCACGCTCGGAGACCTGACCGACCTCGCAGGCAGCCTGAAGACGCACGGACAGAAGCAGGCCATCACGGTGATGAACCGCGATGCCTACATCAAAGCCAACCCCAGTCAGGAAGCTGAACTCGAGCCGGACACCACACATGTTGTGGTCGACGGCAGCAGCCGCCTCGCAGCCGCCCGTGAAGCCGGACTTACCACGGTCAAAGTCATGGTCAGCGACGACCAGGGCGCCACATCCGAGGAACTTCTCGAGTCCGCCCTCGTCGCCAACATCCACCGGCAAGACCTCGAAGAGATTGACGAGGCCCGCGCCCTGCAAAGGCTGCTGGCCATTCACGGCAGCCAACGGGCCCTGGCCAAGCGCCTCCACCGCTCCCAGGGATGGGTATCGCAGCGTCTGGCTCTGCTCAACCTGACTCCTGAACTGCGGGCCCGCATCGGCCAGGTACCCATCGACCTCCTGCGCGCAGTAGGCAACAAGCCGGCCGACCAGCAAGAAGCAGCGCTGGAAGAGCTGAAGGAGGAGCGAGCCAGGAAGGAGGAGGACAGAACCCGCACAGCCAAGGTCCCCGACGACGGCCCACGCAACGAGGCCACCTCTGACCAGGACTCCGTCGGTGATTACGGCGTAATCACCCACACACCGCAGGACGCCCCCCCTTCCCCAGCACCGAAGGAAGCGGCAAGCGGCGCTCGAACAGCCATCCCTCCGCGGGTACATCAAGAGCCGGCCACCGGAGCGGGAACTGCCACACCAACGGTGCCGGAACAAGCCACCGGCGGCACCATTACGACGCAGACCGCAGCCGGAAGCCAGCCTCAAAAGAAGTTCCCGTACGACAACGGCGTAGACGCGGCATACTTCCTGCTCCACCGGATGCCGCCACAGGAGTTCGACAAGATGCTGGACCTCCTCGTCAGGCACCGCAACAGCCGGTCCCACCAAGCCGATTGAACCTGGTGACTCAACAGGCAGCGGTGCCCCGACCCGCACCACCTTATGGGTATACGAGGTTGTAGCCGTGGACGGTCCAAGGGCGGCGAAGTGTGCTTGCTGCGAAATCTGAGCGGGGATGGAGAGGTTCCTGTAGCTAGCCCCCGGAATTCGCGGAGCGAATTCCGTTCTACTCGAAATTGCGGAGCAATTCGAGCCTAGGACAACGGAGTTGTCCGCTGGGCAGCGGAGCTGCCGGCGCCGCGCGGAGCGCGGCGCTTTTTCCGCCGCGTAGCGGCGCCGCCCCCGGGGGCCGGTCGATAGGGTTCTCCACCCGCGGCCCCG
>NZ_JBEYVS010000034.1:0-96795 GCF_040644095.1 Streptomyces sp. NPDC047028 | reverse complement strand
TCAAGGGGCGCGGGGAACTGCGCGAGGAGCCCCCGCCGGCGGGCGGTCTGGTGCGTCGTTTCGCACCCTGTTCGGCGGGCGGTCCTGCAACCCCGTCAAGGGGCGCGGGGAACTGCGCGAGGAGCCCCCGCCGGCGGGCGGTCTGGTGCGTCGTTTCGCACCCTGTTCGGCGGGCGGTCCTGCAACCCCGCCAAGGGGCGCGGGGAACTGCGCGACAAGCCCCCACCGGCGGGCAGGCTGGTACGGCGCTGCGGTGCTTTGGAACCCTGCTGAGAGGCGAGGGGAGTCTGCGTCCTTCGGTTGAGGGGAGTTGTGTCGGCGCGGCCCCGCAGGAGTGAGCTGGCGCACACCTGCCGTAGAGTTGAGGCCGGTCGACAACTGACCGTGGCAGATCGGAAGGGCAGCAGGCGTGACCGTCGACGACACGGGCTCCGGTGAGGGCGACCGGGTTGACCCGGAGGCCGCCGAGTCCGGCGAGGACCCCCTCGCGCTGCGTCTCGAACAGCTCATCCTGGGTGCCGAGCGGCGCTACACCCCCTTTCAGGCGGCCCGGAGTGCCGGTGTCTCCATGGAACTGGCCTCCCGCTTCTGGCGGGCGATGGGCTTCGCCGACATCGGGCAGGCCAAAGCGCTGACGGAGGCGGACGTGCTCGCCCTGCGGCGCCTGGCCGGTCTCGTCGAGGCGGGGCTGCTGAGCGAGGCCATGGCGGTGCAGGTGGCCCGGTCGACCGGGCAGACCACCGCCCGGTTGGCCGAATGGCAGATCGATTCCTTTCTCGAAGGGCTGACCGAGCCTCCCGAGCCCGGCATGACCCGGACCGAGGTGACGTATCCGATCGTCGAGCTGCTGCTCCCCGAGCTGGAGGAGTTCCTCGTCTACGTCTGGCGGCGCCAGCTCGCCGCGTCGGCCGGGCGGGTCGTGCAGACCGGTGACGACGAGGAGATGGTCGACCGGCGGCTGGCCGTCGGCTTCGCCGACCTCGTGGGGTTCACGCGGCTGACCCGCCGGATGGAGGAGGAGGAGCTCGGCGAGCTGGTCGAGGCGTTCGAGACCACCGCCGCGGACCTCGTGGCAGCGCGGGGCGGGCGACTGATCAAGACCCTCGGCGACGAGGTGCTGTACGCCGCCGACGACGCCGGTACGGCCGCTGACATTGCTCTCAGGCTGGTCGAGACCATGGCTCATGACGAGACCATGCCGGAGCTGCGGGTGGGCATGGCGTTCGGGACCGTGACCACGCGGATGGGCGACGTCTTCGGTACGACCGTCAACCTCGCGTCCCGGCTGACCTCGATAGCGCCACGGGACGCCGTGCTCGTGGACAGCGCGTTCGCACAGGAGCTGACCCGGACGGGTGAGGCGCCTGCCTCGGAGGCGGAGGCCGCCGAGGCCGCGGCCGCCGCGGAGAAGGAGGGGGAGGAGCCGCCCACGTACCGGTTCGCCCTCCAGCCGATGTGGCAGCGACCCGTTCGCGGGCTGGGCGTTGTCGAGCCCTGGCTCCTCAACCGCCGCGCCGCCGACGCGTAGGGCCGGCGCCTAACCCCGGCCCAGTGGGCCCACGCAGAGGCCGACTACCGGCAGACAGATGCCCCCGGGGTTCTTGGGGGGTGGGGTGCTGGTGGGCGTCGGGCTCGGGGTGGTGGGCTGCGGAGCCGGGTGCGTGTGGGGCGGCTGGTGGTCTCGTTCCGGTGGGGTGGGGGCCGTCCTTGGCGGATGGGGGGTGCTCGTGCCGGTGGTCGGCGGGGGCGGGGTGCTCGTAGCTCGCGGCTCGGGGGATGTTTGCGTGGGCTGTGATGGGGGCGGGGTGATCCTGCCGCCCATCGGGGATGCGGACGTCGGCGGCGCCGTCGGGGTGGCGCTGGTGGGCGGGGTGCTGGAGGCCGCTTCCGTTTCCGTGGTGCCCGGGGTGAGGCGGGGTTCCGCCGCCGCCGTGCCGGGGGCGCCCACTCCGGAGTCGGGTGAGAGGCGGACCAGGCTCAGTACCCCTGCTGCCAGGGCCAGGCCGCCGGCCGCCAGCAGGACCTTGCGCGGGCGGGGCTTGCGGTGGCGGCCGCGCCCGTCCGTGGGCCGTGGCTCCGGTGTGTTTGTGGCTATTGGCGTCATACCGTCCCTCCCCTGGCGCAGCGCACGTTATGCGGTTGTCTGGGCGGGGTGGGGCGAGTCGGCCGGATGTCACTCGAACGGGCGTAGGGGGGGTGGGGTGGTTGCTCTTCCGCCGGGGCCGGGGTGACTGCGATGATGGCCGTCGAGTTGTTAACACGCGTTAACCGGAGGGTGTCATGAGCGAGGAGCGGTTCGGGGAGTTCGTGCTGGTGCGGCGGCACGGACACGTGGCGGAGCTGGTGCTGGACCGGCCCAAGGCCATGAACGCCGTGTCGACGGAGATGGCCCGCTCGCTCTCGGCCGCGTGCGCCGCGCTGGCCGCCGACCGGGACGCACGGGCCGTCGTACTGACGTCGTCCCACGAGCGGGCCTTCTGTGTGGGTGCGGACCTGAAGGAGCGGAACTCGTTCAGTGACGCCGATCTGGTGCGGCAGCGGCCGGTGGCCCGGGGTGCGTACACCGGGGTGCTGGAGCTGCCGATGCCGACGATCGCCGCCGTGCACGGGTTCGCGCTGGGCGGCGGGTTCGAGCTGGCCCTGTCCTGCGACCTGATCGTGGCCGACCGTACGGCCGTCGTGGGGTTGCCCGAGGTGTCGGTGGGGGTGATTCCCGGGGGCGGCGGGACGCAGTTGCTGCCTCGGCGGGTGGGGGCCGCCCGCGCTGCCGAGCTGATCTTTTCCGCGCGGCGGGTCGAGAGTGAAGAGGCTCGTGCGCTGGGGCTCGTCGATGTGCTGGTCGAGGAGGGGCAGGACCGGGAGGAGGCGCTGGCGCTGGGTACGCGCATCGCCGGGAACTCGCCGGTGGGGCTGCGGGCCGCCAAGCGGGCGCTGCGGCTGGGGCACGGGCTCGATCTGCGGGCCGGGCTCGACGTCGAGGATGCGGCGTGGCGGTCGGTGGCGTTCTCCGGGGACCGGGCCGAGGGCGTGGCCGCGTTCAACGAGAAGCGGAAGCCGGAGTGGCCCGGGGAGTGAGGTCAGGTCCTGCCCAGGACCACGAGGAGGACCAGGAGGACCGTGGCGCCCGCGCTCGTGCCGTGGGCGACCACCGCGGTGAGCGGGAAGTGACGTTCCGCCGTGGCCCCGTCCTGCGAGTGGCGGCCGGAGCTGGGCAGCCAGCGCAGCAGCATCATGAAGCCGAACGCGGCCACGATGAGGACCACCGCGCAGGCCGCCCAGGCCGAGCCGCGCACCCCGCCCAGGAGGAACGCCGTCCAGGCGAGCAGCCCGGCGACGGCCAGCGCCACGTGGCCGAGCACCAGCCACAGCGGTAGTCGTGTCACTCCCGGTGTGCGCTGTCTGAGGCCGCCGTGGCGGATCCACACGGCGGCGAGGTAGCCGCCGAGGGCCGCGGTCAGCAGCCATGCGCAGAGAACGAAGACGCGCATGTTCCCCCTGCTCCCTGTCCTGAGAGGTTCTAAAAGGTTCCGAGATGTTCTGAGAGGTTTCGAGAGGTTCCGGGATGCCTTGCCGTCCGGTGGCCTCAGGACATCGCAGGGGTGGGGGGTGGGCGTGGACAATCATCCAGTTATTCACTCTTAGGTGTGAATCAGGGGTGAATTCTCTCAAGCGGGGGTGGATGGTGCGGCATGGATCCTGGCCATGTGGGTGCAGTCGCAATGCCTCGAATCAGCCGATTTCTCCCTAGGCTGGGGTGATGGGTGAGGAAAAGCGGCTCGCCGCCGTGGTGGCGCTGGCGCAGGGGATGGCGGCGGCGCACACCCCGCGGGAGTCGTGGCGGGCCGCCGCGCTGGGCGCGTGCCGGGCGCTGGACGGCAGCTTCGCGGCGCTGTCGGTGTGGGAGCGGGAGCTGGGGCGGCTGCGGGTCCTGGTGAACGTGGGGGACCGGGCCGTGGACGAGGAGGAGTTCCCGGAGGCCGAGGCGTACCCGGTGCACCAGTTCCCGGAGATCACCGAGTTCCTGCACGAGCGATGGGCGGGCGGGGGTGAGCCGAACGCCTGGGTGGAGACCGCCGAGGGGCCCGCCGCCGGCACCCCCGGGTACTTCCACCAGCGGGTCGCCGCCCTGCGCCGGCGCGGCCGGGGCTGCTGCGTCGTCGCGCCGGTGGTGCTGCACGGGCGGGCCTGGGGCGAGCTGTACGTGGCCCGTCCGGTCGGCGCCGCCGTCTTCCGGCCGCGCGACGCCGACTTCGCCACCGTGCTCGCCTCCGTCGTCGCCGCCGGTCTCGCGCAGACCGAGCGGCTGGAGGAGGCTCGCCGGCTGGCCTACACCGACGCCCTCACCGGTCTGGCCAACCGCCGCTGCGTCGACACCTGCCTGGACGAGGCCATCGAGCGGCACCGGGCCGAGGGTGTCGTGGTGAGCCTGGTGGTCTGCGACCTCAACGGGCTCAAGCGCGTCAACGACACCCACGGTCACGAGGTCGGCGACCGGCTCCTGGAGCGGTTCGGTTCGGTGCTGTCGCTGTGCGGGGCGATGGTTCCGGGGGCCCTGTCGGCCCGGCTCGGCGGGGACGAGTTCTGTCTGCTCGCGGTGGGGCCGCCCGCCGACGACGTGGTCAAGGCGGCCGACGAGCTGTGCCGCCGGGCCGCGGAGCTGGAACTGGGGGAGGGCGTGGCGTGCGGGGTCGCCTCGACCGAGGACCCGATCGGCCCGGTGCCCTCGGCCCGGCGGCTGTTCCGGCTCGCCGACGCCGCCCAGTACCGGGCCAAGGCCATGCGCGCGGACCGGCCGGTGGTGGCCGGCCGGGAAGGGCCGGACGACCCGGTCGTACGGTTGGCCGACGAGCCCCCGCCCGACGAACCCTCACCGGACGAGCCGGCGCCCGCCCGGCCCGAACGGCGGCGGTTCCGGGGGCGCCGGCCGTGAGCCGGAGCACAGGTGAGGTAAGGGGTGCTCCCACGCACCACTAGTGACATCAGGGCATTCAATGCGTACGCTCCTGAATATGAATATGCACACTGTGGTGGTGGGGACGTCCGGGGTCACCGCGTCCGACGTTCTCGCCGTGGCGCGCGGCGGCGCCCGTATCGAGCTGTCGGCGGAGGCGGTCGCGGCCCTCGCGGCGGCCCGGGAGATCGTGGACGCCCTGGCGGCCAAGCCGGAGCCGGTCTACGGCGTCTCCACCGGTTTCGGCGCCCTGGCGACCAGGCACATCAGCCCGGAACTCCGTGCCCAGCTGCAGCGCAACATCGTCCGCTCGCACGCCGCCGGCATGGGCCCGCGCGTCGAGCGGGAGGTCGTACGGGCCCTGATGTTCCTGCGCCTGAAGACCGTCTGCTCCGGACACACCGGGGTGCGGCCCGCGGTCGCGCAGACCATGGCCGACGTGCTGAACGCCGGGATCACCCCCGTCGTGCACGAGTACGGCTCCCTCGGCTGCTCCGGCGACCTCGCCCCGCTCTCCCACTGCGCCCTCACGCTGATGGGCGAGGGCGACGCCGAGGGCCCCGACGGGGTCGTACGGCCCGCCGGTGAGCTGCTCGCCGAGCACGGCATCCAGCCCGTCGAACTGCGCGAGAAGGAGGGGCTCGCCCTCCTCAACGGCACCGACGGCATGCTCGGCATGCTGGTCATGGCCCTCGCCGACCTCGACACCCTCTACAAGTCCGCAGACATCACCGCCGCCCTGTCGCTGGAGGCGCTGCTCGGCACCGACAAGGTGCTCGCGCCCGAACTGCACGCCATCCGGCCGCACCCGGGCCAGGGCGCCTCCGCCGCCAACATGCTCGCCGTGCTCCAGGGCTCCCAGCTCACCGGGCACCACCAGGACGACGCGCCCCGCGTGCAGGACGCCTACTCGGTGCGCTGCGCCCCCCAGGTCGCCGGCGCCGGACGCGACACCATGGCCCACGCCCGGACCGTCGCCGAGCGCGAGCTGGCCTCCGCCGTCGACAATCCCGTGGTGCTGCCCGACGGGCGCGTGGAGTCCAACGGCAACTTCCACGGCGCTCCCGTGGCCTACGTCCTGGACTTCCTCGCCGTCGCCGCCGCAGACCTCGGCTCCATCGCGGAGCGGCGCACCGACCGGCTGCTCGACAAGAACCGCTCGCACGGGCTGCCGCCGTTCCTCGCCGACGACGCCGGCGTGGACTCCGGGCTGATGATCGCCCAGTACACGCAGGCCGCGCTGGTCAGCGAGATGAAGCGGCTGGCCGTGCCCGCCTCCGCGGACTCCATCCCGTCCTCCGCCATGCAGGAGGACCACGTGTCCATGGGCTGGTCCGCCGCCCGCAAGCTGCGCACCGCCGTGGACAACCTCACCCGGATCATCGCCGTCGAGCTGTACGCCGCCACCCGCGCCGTCGAGCTGCGCGAGGGGCTGACCCCGGCACCGGCCTCGCAGGCCGTGATCGCCGCCGTACGGTCCGCCGGTGTGCAGGGCCCCGGTCCCGACCGGTTCCTCGCGCCCGACCTGGCCGCAGCCGACGCGTTCGTGCGCGGCGGGCACCTGGTCGCCGCGGCGGAGAGTGTCACCGGGCCGCTGCGGTAACGGGGCGCCCGGCAGGAAGAAGGGGGCGCCGTCCGAGCGGGTGGCGCCCCCTTCGGCCTGTGCCTACTTCAGCTTGGCGGCCTGCGCCTTGACCACGACGGCCGGCACCGAATAGGGCTTCTTGGCCATCATCGCGCCGATGTTGATCGTCGTGTACAGCGCGAGGGTGTTCCCGTGCCGTACGACCTCGACGTGCACGGGCCCGGTGTCCCCGTCGCCCAGGTCGCTGGTCGCGGCGAACGCCACGGCGGCGTCACCCGTGCCCGAGGTCTTCTCCCCGGCGACCTTGGTGAACGTGGTCCTGTCGCCCTCCCGGACGCCACTGAAGCCGCCCGCGCAGGCCGTGACCGCGTCGGAGACCGACGTCAGGGCCTGCTCGGCGCCGTCCCCGTCGTACGAGGCGAGGGTGACCACCGCGGTGTTCAGGATCATCGACTTGTTGATCGCGTCCTCGAACGTGCCGTCGGCCAGGTCGGCCATGGAGGTGGCGTCGTCGGTGGGGTCCTTCTTGTCCTGCTGGGCCATGCGGTCGGTCTCGGCCGCCGGGGTGCCCGGCGCGATGCCGGTCAGGGTGTAGAGCAGGGGCCGGCACTTCGTGTCGTCGGACTTCACCTTGCCCCGGGCGGGAACGCCGCCCTCGACGGGGCCGACCTTGTACCCGCTCACCTCGCCCTTGGCGATGATCAGCTTCTTCAGTTCCGCGGCGCTCAGCGCCTTCGCGGCCGGCTTGGCCGCCGCCGTGCCGCCCTTGCCGTCCCCGGGGTCCTTCGAACCCGAATCGGAACAGCCCGTGACGAGGGCGAGCGACAGTGCTCCCACGACCGCGGTGGCGCACAGCCGCCCACCCGATGATCTCTTCATGGGCGGACTATGCGTTCCCTGTCAAAGAATCGTCAAGCCGGATTAAAAACCGAGCCGTTCGCGCCGTACCGAATACACGACGAACCCGGCGCCCACGGCGAGGAACAGGCTGCCGCCGACGATGTACGGCGTGGTGTCCACGCTGCCCGTGTCGGCCAGGCCGGGGCCCTCCGGGGCCGTCCGCGCGTGCTCGGTCGTGGCCGCCGACACCACTCTGGCCTGCCGCGTCGCCTGCGTGCCGGTATACGCCGACGTCGTCGTCCTCGCCGGGGCGTCCTGCGAGGCGTTGGCGGACGGGACGAACCACAGGGCGGACAGCAGGGCGCCCGCGGCGGTGGCGGTCAGCAGCGGACGGCGAACGGATGACACGGAATATCGATCCCCTTGTGACGCTGGCGAATTGGCCGTGTGGGGCGATGTTAGTGAAAGTCGCGGGTCACAGGAAAGTCACGAGAGGTTTCAGTCGTACGCTCGCGCCATGAGCACACCAGAGACATCACGCTTTGTACGGCTTCGGGTGGAGCTGGTCCTCGAAGTCCACGACCACGACGAGGTGGCCAAGGCCGCGCTGCGCCGGCTCGCCGCCGACCCCGAGCTGCCGGCGGAGGAGCGCACCCAGGCCGAGGGCGCTGTGACGGAAGACACCGCGGAGGCGCTGGCGTACCTCGTGGACCCGTTCGACCTGGTCAGCGAGGTGCCCGGGGTGGAACTCCAGCAGGCGTCCTGGTCGAGCGAGCGCATCGAGTACGACCCGGACTCGCCCGACTGGGACCTCGGCGGCGATGATGGGGAGGACGACGACGAAGAAGACGACGGCATCGGCTGAGCTTCCGCGGGGAACCCCCTGACCCCGGACGGCGACCGCCGTCCGGGGTCTCGTCGTCCCAGGGGGCGTACGACCAGCGCGCGACCGGAGCGGCCCCGGCCGGGGCGATCCCGGGCACGCGGCACCCTCCGCCCCGGCGGACGTGGTGTGTCCCACAGATCCACGCTCTGGGGAACGAGGCGCGCCGGCCGTAGCGTTGAAGGTTCTTGACGGGGCTCTCGGGGTTAATCGCGACTCGGCAACTATGGAGAAGCTTGTGATGACGGACAGTAAGCGGCGCAGGGGCCTGATGGCCGCGTCCGCACTGCTCGGCGGTGTGCTCGTGCTCTCGGCCTGTTCAGACGGCGACGCGAAGGCGTCGGGCAGTGGTACCGGCGACACCTCGCAGGCGAAGGTCGACGAGGCGGCGGCCAAGAAGTCCTCCGAGGCGCAGATCACGATCACGCCCAAGGACGGCTCGGACAACGCCTCGATCAACAACTCCGCGGCCGTCAAGGTCACCAAGGGCACGCTCACCGACGTGACGATGACCACCGAGAACGGCAAGGCCGTCACGGGCACCTTCTCCGCCGACCACACCAGCTGGAAGCCCGGCACGCAGCTGGAGCGCTCGACCACCTACAAGGTCGCCGCCGAGGCCAAGGACTCCAAGGGCCTCGTCGCCCACGAGAACGCCTCCTTCACCACGGTCTCCCCGGCCAACAGCTTCATAGGCACCTACACCCCGGACAACGGCACCACCGTCGGTGTGGGCATGCCCGTGTCGATCAACTTCGACAAGGCGATCACCAACAAGGCGGCCGTGCAGAAGGGTGTCACCGTCACCTCCAGCAGCGGCCAGGAGGTCGCCTGCCACTGGTTCAACGCCAACCGCATGGACTGCCGCCCCGAGGCGTACTGGAAGGAAGGCTCCACCGTCACGCTGAAGCTGAACCTCGACGGCGTCGAGGGCGCGAGCGGCGTCTACGGCGTGCAGCAGAAGACGGTGAGCTTCCACATCGGCCGCAACCAGGTCTCGTACGTCGACGCGAAGACCAAGCAGATGAAGGTCACGCAGGACGGCAAGGTCCTCAAGACCATCCCGATCTCCGCGGGCGCCCCCGAGCACACCACCTACGAGGGCCAGATGGTGATCTCGGAGAAGTTCAAGCAGACCCGCATGAACGGCGCCACGGTCGGCTTCACCGACGACGACGGCAAGGGCGAGTACGACATCAAGGACGTCCCCCACGCCATGCGCCTGACCAACTCCGGCACCTTCATCCACGGCAACTACTGGGGCGCCCCCTCCGTGTTCGGCAACGTCAACACCAGCCACGGCTGCGTCGGCCTGCAGGACGCCAAGGGCGCGAAGGACCCGAACACCCCGGCGGCCTGGTTCTACGACCACTCGCTCGTCGGTGACGTCGTCGTCGTCCAGAACACCGGTGACAAGACCGTCTCCCCGGACAACGGCCTGAACGGCTGGAACATGGACTGGGCCCAGTGGAAGGCCGGCTCGGCCGTCTGACCGACCGTCCCGGCCGCCCTCGCGGCGGCCGTACGGCGTGCCCGGTGCCGCTCCCGAGGGAGCGGCACCGGGCTTCTCATCTTCCTCTTATGGCCGGCTTATCGAGCCATCACGCGCCGTACCTAGCTTGCGGCGCATGTTCTTCACCTACCTGAGGCGCGAACTGCGCCGCCGTAGAAAAGCGGCCTTCGTCGTCGCCTCCGGTCTTGCCCTGGGCATCGCCCTCGTCATCGTCGTGAGCTCCGTGTCCGACGGCATGGGCAAGGCCCAGGACACGGTCCTGAAGTCGCTGTACGGCCTGGGCACCGACATGACGGTGACCAAGGCCGCCGACTCGGACACCGGCACCGCCCAGCGGCCGCGCTTCCGCTTCGACGCGCGCGGCGACGGCGACACCTCGAAGCAGAGCAGCGACCGGGTCATGGTCCAGGGGTTCACCACGCTCGCCTCCTCGACCGTCGCCAAGGTCGCCGGCCAGCAGGGCGTCGCCTCGGCGGTCGGCGGCCTCAGCCTCGACGTGCTCAAGGTCAACGGCCAGTTCACCCGCGGCCGGTTCCAGCAGGACAGGGGCGCCGGCGGCTTCCGGCGCGGCGGCGGCTCCGCAGCACCCCAGGGCGAGGTCAAGGGCGGCGGCGCCGACTTCGACGTCAACTCCTACTCGGTGTTCGGCACCGACGTCACCAAGACCGCCCTCGGCCCGCTGACCTCCTCGAAGATCACCAGCGGCCGTACCTTCACGACCGGTGAGACCGACGCGAAGGTGGCCGTCGCGGACTCGGCGTACGCCAAGCAGAAGAAGTACAAGGTCGGTTCGACGGTCACCGTCAAGGGCACCACGTTCAAGATCGTCGGCATCGCGACCGCCGACAGCGGCGACCCGGCGGCCAACCTGTACATCCCGCTGAAGCAGGCGCAGACCCTGGCCGGCCAGAAGGACAAGGTCACCACGATCTACGTCAAGGCGACCGACTCCCAGAAGATTGACACCGTGAAGAGCGCCATCCAGAAGAACGTCTCCGGTACGACGGTCACGACGTCCTCCGACCTCGCCAAGACCGTCTCCGGCTCCCTCTCCACGGCCTCCTCGCTCGCCACCAAGCTCGGCACCTGGCTGTCCCTCGCCGTCCTCGTGGCCGCCTTCCTCGTCGCCGGCCTCCTCACCTCCTCCGCGGTCTCCCGCCGGGTCCGGGAGTTCGGCACGCTCAAGGCGCTGGGCTGGCGTTCGGGCCGGGTGACCCGCCAGGTGGCCGGTGAGGCCATGGTCAACGGCCTCCTCGGCGGCGCGCTGGGCATCGCGCTGGGACTGGCGGGCGCCTACGCGGTGACGGCCGTCAGCCCCACGTTGCAGGCGCAGTTGGGCGGCGGCTCCGTCGGTTCCGGCGGCGGCTTCGGCGGCGGCGGTTTCGGGGGTGGCGGCGGTTTCGGCGGCCCGGGCCGCCGGGCGGCGGCGAAGACCCTGGAGGTCGCCCTCACCGCACCGGTCGGCGCCACGACGATCGTCCTCGCGGTGTCCCTGGCCGTGGCCGGCGGCCTGATCGCGGGCGCGTTCGGAGGCTGGCGCGCGTCCCGCCTGAGGCCGGCGGACGCGCTGCGGCGGGTGGAGTAGAGCACGCCGACACCCGTGGGGGCCGACGGACCGGCACCCCCGCACCATCCGCACCGCACCGCCGCCCCCGAACATTCCGGAGCCACCATGTACGAACTCACCAGCGTGACCAAGCACTACACCCGGGGCAAGGACACCATCCGCGCCCTCGACGACGTCACCCTCACCATCCCCGACGGCGACCGCCTCGTCATCCAGGGCCCCACGGGCGGCGGCAAGTCCACCCTCCTCCAGATGCTCGGCGCCCTGGACCGCCCCACCTCCGGCGAGGTCGTCCTCGACGGCACCGACCTGACCAAGCTGAGCGAGGCCCGGCTGACCGGCGTCCGCAGCGAGAACATCGGCTTCGTCTTCCAGTCCTTCAACCTCATCCCGACCCTCACCGCCCAGGAGAACGTCGAGACCGCCCTCGTACCGCTCGGCATCAAGGCGAAGGAACGGCGCGAACTCGCCGCCGACGCCCTGCACTCCGTCGGTCTCGGCGAACGCCGCGCCCACCTGCCCTCCGAGATGTCCGGAGGCCAGCAGCAGCGCGTCGCGATAGCCCGCGCCCTCGTCAAACGCCCCAAGGTGCTGCTCGCCGACGAACCGACCGGCAACCTCGACGAATCGACACGCGACGAGATCATGGACGTACTCGAACGCCTCTGGAAGGAACAGGGGCTGACCTTCATCATGGTCACCCACGACTCCGCGCTCGCGAAGAAGGCGCCACGCCTGGCCACCCTCCGCAAGGGCCGGATCACGGTCAAGGAGAACGCGGGCACCTGACGCCCGCGTGTGTCACGGCCGCGCGGACCCCTTACGGCGACTTAGGGCGACAGGACGGCGCGGGTCGCGTCCGTGCCCCAGCTGGCCAGGAGGCGCAGCGCCTCGGCGGATGGCGAGTGGGGTTCCGCGTGGTACGTGATCAGCGCCTGGTCGGCGTCGTCCGCGACCCGGAACGTCTCGTAGCTCAGGGACAGTTCGCCGACCAGGGGGTGGTTCAGGCGCTTCACGCCGTGACTCTTCTCCTTCACGTCGTGCGTCGCCCACAGCCGGCGGAACTCCTCGCTCTTGACCGAGAGTTCGCCCACCAGAGCGGACAGCCGCGGGTCGTCCGGATAGCAGCCCGCGTCCATACGCAGCGCGCAGACGATGTCGATCGCCTTCTGCTCCCAGTCGACGTACAGCTCCCGGTACTCCGGCTTCAGGAACACCAGCCGCGCCCAGTTCCGCTCGGTGGCCGGCAGTTCCGACCAGTCACCGAAGACCGCCGCCGCCATCCTGTTCCACGCCAGGATCTCCGCACGGCGCCCGGCGACGTACGCCGGCACACCGTCCAGCGTGTCCAGCAACTGCCGCAGCGCGGGGCGCACCTGCTGCTGCCGCGCCGCTGGCTTCTTCTTGTGCCCCTTCGGCCTGGCCAGGTGGATGAGATGGGCGTGCTCGGCGTCCGTCAGGCGCAGCGCGCGGGCGATGGAGTCCAGGATCTCCGCCGAGACGTTACGGCCGTTGCCCTGCTCCAGCCGCGTGTAGTACGCCACCGACACCCCGGCCAGCTGCGCCAGCTCCTCCCGGCGCAGCCCCGGCACCCGGCGGTGCCGGCCGAAGTCCGGCAGCCCCACGTCGTCCGGCTTCAGCCGGGCCCGCCGGCTGCGCAGGAACTCGCTCAGCTCGGCCCGCCGGTCCAGGGGCCGGCCGGCGGAGGCTGCGGCCACGGCTTCCGGCTGTTCGTCCATGCATCCAGTATTCACGGTCGCCCCCGGTCCTACGTTCACGTCCCTGACCCCGCCAGTGGTAGGCACGGCGGTCGTACGCAAAGGCGTGGTCTGGGTGCCGTGCGCCCGGCCCGGCAGGCTGGACGCCGTACCCGGCCGGACACCAGCCGGTCCGGGGACACGACCACTGCTAGGAGAACCCCCCGCATGACCACTGTTGCTGCATACGCCGCGCCCGCCGCGAAGGCCCCGCTGGAGCGGACGACCATCGAGCGGCGCGCGGTGGGCGAGTTCGACGTCCTGATCGACATCAAGTTCGCCGGCATCTGCCACTCCGACATCCACCAGGCCCGCGAGGGCTGGGGCGAGGCGATCTTCCCGATGGTCCCCGGACACGAGATCGCGGGTGTCGTCTCGGCGGTCGGCAGCGGCGTCACCAAGTTCGCCGTCGGCGACCGGGTGGGAGTCGGCTGTCTGGTCGACTCCTGCCGTGAGTGCGAGAACTGCCGGCAGGGGCTGGAGCAGTATTGCCTCGGCGGCGGCGTCGCCACGTACAACGCCGTCGGCAAGGACGGCGAGCCCACCTACGGCGGCTACTCGGAGAAGGTCGTCGTCGACGAGAACTACGTCGTGCGCATCCCCGACGGACTCTCCCTGGACGTGGCCGCGCCGCTGCTGTGCGCGGGCATCACCACGTACTCCCCGCTGCGTCACTGGAACGCGGGCCCCGGCAAGAAGGTCGCGATCGTCGGCCTGGGCGGCCTCGGCCACATGGGCGTCCAGCTCGCGCACGCGATGGGCGCGGAGGTCACCGTCCTCTCCCAGTCGCTGCGCAAGAAGGACGACGGCCTGAAGCTGGGCGCCGACCACTACTACGCCACCAGCGACCCGAAGACCTTCGAGGAGCTGCGCGGCACGTTCGACCTGATCGTCTCGACGGTCTCCGCGCCGCTGGACTTCGGCGCGTTCCTGTCGCTGCTCAGGACGGACGGCGCCCTGGTGAACGTCGGCGCCCCCGAGGAGCCGATCTCTCTCAACCTGTTCTCGGTGATCGGCGGCCGCAAGACCCTCGCCGGTTCCGGCATCGGAGGCATTCGCGAGACCCAGGAGATGCTGGACTTCTGCGCGGAGCACGGCATCGGCGCCGAGATCGAACTGATCCGCGCCGACCAGATCAACGAGGCGTACGAGCGGGTCCTCAACAGCGACGTCCGCTACCGCTTCGTGATCGACACGGCGACGATCTGAGCGGGGGCCTCCGGCCGGCACGCCACCCGGCACGCCAGGGCCCGCCATCGGCGGGCCTTGGCGTGTGGCCTTACAGCGCGTCGAACGGAGGAACGATGCGGACGACGATGATCAGCGGATCGCGCGGGGCCACCAGGAAGTAGAACCATCCGCCGACGGCATCCATGCGCCGCAGCCCGCCGGGGCGGGGGCCGTTTCCGAGGTCACTGACGTCGATGCCCGTGCTCGCGAGATCGACGAGCTGTCCTGCCAGACGCTCCACCTCCGCCACCACATGGGCGGGGACGCCTCCCGCGACGTGGTCGTGATCGGGGTCGTACTCCCAGCGCCAGTCCGTGCTCACCGCGCCGGGATGCCGATGGCCGCGTGGGCCTCGTCCAGGATGCGCCCGATCTCGGAAGCCGCCTGTCGTGTCTGGGCGGCATCGCCCGACGCGGCCGTCTGCTCCCAGTGGCGGAAGTCCGCCGCGAGGTCGGGCCGACGCTGGATGTGGACGTAGACGGCCCACTGGGCGATGAACCGCTGCAGCGGCGCCAGATCCGATCCCTGCCGAGACTGGTCCGCCGCCTGGTCCAGTTCCCGGGTGAAGGCCGGCAGTGCGGCAGGCGCGATCTGGCTGATGGCGTGCCGCAGCGCGGCAACCGTGGCAGGCGGCTGGGGGATGAGTGGCTGCCCGGCGGCGGAGGTGGTCATGGCTGCTCCCATGGGCGTGATTCTGATGCCGCGGCTCAGGCTAACGGGCGGATGCGCCGCCCCACCGCTCCAACGAGTGAGGCAGAAGCGATTCGGCAGTCCGGCCGTGTCAGCCTTCGGCCGGCGCCACGCCGATAGGGCAGGACACGCCTGTCCCTCCGATGCCGCAGTAGCCCGCGGGGTTCTTGTCCAGGTACTGCTGGTGGTAGGGCTCCGCCGGGTAGAAGGGGCGGTCGGCCGCCGGGAGGATCTCCGTCGTGATCGTGCCGTGGCCGGACGCGGTGAGGACCTGCTGGTAGGCGGCGCGGGACGCTTCGGCGGTGGCTGCCTGGGCGGGCGTGTGGGTGTAGATCGCCGAGCGGTACTGGGTGCCGACGTCGTTGCCCTGGCGGAAGCCCTGGGTCGGGTCGTGGGACTCCCAGAAGGTCTTCAGCAGCCGGTCGTAGGAGATCTGGCGGGGGTCGTAGACCACGCGGACGACCTCCGTGTGGCCGGTGAGGCCCGAGCAGACCTCCTCGTAGGTGGGGTTCTCGGTGTGGCCGCCCTGGTAGCCGGCCAGCGTCGTCCACACGCCCGCCGGGAGCTGCCAGAACTTGCGTTCGGCGCCCCAGAAGCAGCCCAGGCCGAAGTCGGCGGTCTCCAGACCCTCGGGGTAGGGGCCGAGCAGCGGGTTGCCGAGGACCGTGTGCCGGTCGGAAACCTCGTACCCGGGCGTGGGCCGGCCCTTGAGCGCCTGCTCGGGCGAGGGCAGCTGGGGCGTGCGGCCGAAGAGCATGAGGACTCCCTGTCGTGCGAGGTGCGGGCGGCTGGTCGCCGGCTCGCGGTGCCGAGTCGTACAACGTCCGGGGCGGGCCGTGCATTCCGGTCGGCGGGCCGGCCGGGGCGGGGGTCCGTTCAGGCCGGGCGGGGCACCGGGGTGCCGCCGTTGGACTCGTAGCCCGCCACCGCCAGCGCGCGGTAGAACGCGAAGTCCGCGGCCGGGTCCTCGGACAGCGTCCAGGGCAGCGCGCCGACATGGCCGTCCACATGTATCAGCTGGCTCATGGCCTCGGCCCAGCGCTCGGCGGCGACCAGGAAGAAGATCAGCAGGTGGCGGACGTGCGCGAGGGTCGGGTCCTCCGGACCGTCCGCGCCGACCGGGCCGTCCGCGTCGTCCTGGTCCGCCGCGTGCACGGCGTGGAGCGCCCCGTGCATCGCCCTGATGACGACCTCGCTCTGGTAGAAGCCGCGCACCAGGTTCACCTCGGGCAGGTGCTCGAAGACCGCGAAGAGCGGGAGGGCGGCGAGCGGGGAGCCCTGCGGGGCGCGGGCCGCGGCGGTCTCCGCGAAGGTGTACGCCTCCGCGCGCGAGCCGTGCCACTTCTCGCACCAGTAGTGCAGCGCCGCGAGGTGCGCGCCCATGTGGTGCGGCGCCACGTCGATGATCCGCAGCCACAGCGCGTCGAACTCGGGCTTGGGGACGGCGAGACCGCGCGCGACGGACAGTTCGACGATGTGCGGGACCGGGTCGCCGGGCGCCAGCAGCGCCGCCTGCGCGCACGCCTGCCGGGCCTCGTCCATGATGACCCGGAACTCCTCCGTGTCCGGATCCGACGTCCGCCACGCGTGCTGTGCCAGGAACTCCGCGTGTACGGCGGCACCGCCCGGCTCCTTGGGCTGCTCGGCCCGCCACACCCGCAGCCACTGCCCGCCCGGCGTCTCGTGCACCCCGCCCGGCCGCTGCGTCAGCTCCAGCGCCGCCGCACCCGCCAGGGCCTGCACGCGCTGCCAGCGCAGCTCGCCCTCGGCGTCGGTGCCGGCCAGCAACCGGGCGGCCGGTCGGTAGTCCTGCGTGCGCTGCACCACGTCCAGGACGGCCAGCAGGTCCTCGTCGGGGCCGGGCATCCGGACGTCCAGCAGTTCCTCGGGCATGAAGCCGTACGCGGCGGGGTCGGCGGCGTCCGGGTGGCCGGGGGGGACCTGCTGCGGGGTGGGGCCGCCGCGGAAGCGGTACGGCCGCAGCACCGCGGCACCCAGAGCGCGCCGCCGGACGCCGGTGCGCGGGGACCGCAGGACGCGGTCGCGCAGCATCGGGGACAGCACGAAGGCCACCATGAGCAGGGCCATCAGCACCCAGAGAATCGCCATGCGTCCAGCGAACCAGACGCCACCGACAATTGGCCAACCCCGCCCCCTGGCCTGTGGACAACTCCCCGGCCGACCTGTGGACGAGCGGCCGGGACAAGCGGCCTGCCGGGGCCGGACCGCGGGGCCGGTGTGGCGGGAAACGGCCGTCGGCCGTCATCCGGCCGTCAGGAGCATTACGCTCGGGGCTCATGAGCGACAGGCACATCAGTCAGCACTTCGAGACCCTCGCGATCCACGCGGGCAACACCGCGGACCCCCAGACCGGCGCGGTCGTCCCGCCGATCTACCAGGTCTCGACCTACAAGCAGGACGGCGTCGGCGGACTGCGCGGCGGCTACGAGTACAGCCGTAGCGCCAACCCGACCAGGACCGCCCTGGAAGAGAACCTCGCCGCGCTGGAGGGCGGCCGCCGCGGCCTCGCGTTCGCGTCCGGCCTGGCGGCCGAGGACACCCTGCTGCGTACGCTGCTCAGCCCGGGCGACCACGTGGTCATCCCGAACGACGCCTACGGCGGCACCTTCCGCCTCTTCGCCAAGGTCGTCACCCGGTGGGGCGTGGAGTGGTCCGTCGCAGACACCACCGACCCCGCCGCCGTACGGGCCGCGATCACCCCGAAGACCAAGGCCGTATGGGTGGAGACCCCCTCCAACCCGCTGCTCGGCATCACCGACATCGCCGCCGTCGCCCAGGTCGCGCACGACGCGGGCGTGCGGCTCGTCGTCGACAACACGTTCGCCACGCCGTACCTGCAGCAGCCGCTGTCGCTCGGGGCGGACGTCGTCGTGCACTCGCTGACCAAGTACATGGGCGGCCACTCGGACGTGGTCGGCGGCGCGCTGATCGTCTCCGACCAGGCGCTGGGCGAAGAACTGGCCTACCACCAGAACGCGATGGGCGCGGTCGCCGGCCCCTTCGACTCCTGGCTGGTGCTGCGTGGCACCAAGACGCTTGCCGTTCGCATGGACCGGCACAGCGAGAACGCCACGAAGGTCGCCGACATGCTGAGCCGTCACGCGCGCGTGACGAGCGTGCTGTATCCGGGTCTGCCGGACCACCCCGGCCACGAGGTCGCCGCCAAGCAGATGAAGGCGTTCGGCGGCATGGTGTCGTTCCGCGTCGCCGGGGGCGAACAGGCCGCCGTCGAGGTGTGCAACCGCGCCAAGGTGTTCACGCTCGGTGAGTCCCTCGGCGGTGTGGAGTCCCTCATCGAGCACCCGGGCCGCATGACGCACGCGTCCGCCGCGGGTTCGCCGCTGGAGGTCCCGGGCGACCTGGTGCGGCTGTCCGTCGGCATCGAGAACGCCGACGACCTGCTGGAGGACCTGCAGCAGGCCCTCGGGCAGTAGCTCTCGGGCCGTAGCTCTCGGGCCGTGGATCTCGGCTCGTGGATACGGCTCGGCTCACCAGCCGGTGATCGGTGGGGTCGTCTGCGACGGCGGCTCCACCCACGGCCGGGCCGACACCGCCCAGACGGTGAACGCCACGGCCGCCGCGCACAGCACCAGCCACAGCAGACGCCGGGCCGCCCGCCGCTGCCGCAGCATGCGCGCCCCGCGCCGGACGGCGTCGCCGTACAGCTCGGGCGGCACCGGAGCGTGCCCGCCCTCCATGATCCGCCGCGCGGCGGACTCCCGTTCCGTGCGGTTCACCGGTGCCTCCCGTCCCGCACCGGCCGCGTCCTGCCGGACCGACCCGTCATGACGGTGCCACCTTCGTGCCCACCGCGCGCGGGGGTGCCGTACGCCTCGGGTGCAGCAGGGTCGCCGTCGCCCGGTCGCAGAGCGTGTGGACGCGTTCCTGGGGCAGGCCGAGCAGGGCGGCCGTCTGTTCCTCGGCGACCCCCTCGTACAGGCGCAGGACGAGGATCAGCCGCTCCTGCGGGGACAGTGCCGCCAGCGGACTGCGCGGATCCGGGCGGGCCCGGCCGAAGGCGCCGTACTGGTGCCACGTCCCGCGCGCGAAGCGGGTCGCGAGGTACTGACGGGCGCAGTCGTACGGGTCCTCGCCGTGCAGCCGGTCCCAGCAGGCGTAGGTGTGGGCGAGCGACAGCGTCAGCAGGCGCCGCGCGCGCGGGTTGCCGTCCGGCGCCTCGGCGGTGAGCAGGGTGGCGGCGTGCAGCAGCCGCCCGGCCGCGCCCGCGACGAACGCCTCGAACTCCCGGGCCCGACGGGCATCGCCGTATGCCTGCCGATCACGCACCGCTGCTCTCCCCCTTGACGGGGCCCTGTCCGGTACGAGACCGATGAACCGCGTACGACGCAGCACCCCGTCTCATATGAGGACAGCCGCGGCGCGAGGTCAAGAGTTCGGACCTCACCTGTGCGGGTCAACCGCGGTGCGGACCGCGGTGCGGGCTCAGGAGGCCGGCGGCCGTTCCGCGGGCTGCGTCGCCGGTACCGCCATCCGTGCGGACAGCGCGCTGTTGAAGCGCGTCAGGAGCGTGCAGAACCGTTCGCGCTCCTCCGGCGCCCAGTCGTGTGTCAGCTCGGCCATCAACTGACGCCTCGACGAGCGCACTTCCTCCAGCCGGGCCTCCCCGCGCGGGGACAGCTGGAGGACCACCGCACGCCCGTCCTCCGGGTGCGAGGTCCGCTTCACGAGCCCGCTGTCCACCAGCGGGGCCACCTGCCGGGTGACCGTGGAGGAGTCGATGCCCATGCTCGCGGCGAGCGCCTTGACGCCCATCGGCCCCTCGTTGTCGAGGCGGTTGAGCAGCAGGTAGGCGGCGCGGTCCATGGAGTTGCGCACCTGTCCTACGCCACCGAGCCGGGTCTGTTCCGCCCGGCGGGCGAACAGGGCCACCTCGTGCTGGAGGGTGTCGAGAAGACCGGGATCACCGACGGTCGTCATGTCCATCGACATTTCAGGTGTTGTGGGCATGGCCGGAGGCTCGCTTCATGAAGGCTGCTGGGTTGGGGGACAGGGTACGCGGCCCGGGCGCGGGCCGTACCGGCGCTGCGCGAACCGGTCTCGGAGCTTGGTCACACCCGGCGTGCCCCGGCGTGAACTGGGAGACTTGGGTCATGAGCCACGGCACGGATCACTCCTTGCGTTCCGTCACCCTCGACGATGTGCGCGGAGCCCAGAAGATGCTCTCGGGCGTGTCGCGGATGACCGCGATGGAGGGCAGCCGGCACCTCTCGCAGCTCATCGGCACACCGGTGCACCTCAAGTGCGAGAACCTGCAGCGGACCGGCTCCTTCAAGCTGCGCGGCGCGTACGTCCGTATCGCCGGGCTGTTGCCCGAGGAGCGCGCCGCCGGTGTCGTGGCCGCGAGCGCCGGCAACCACGCGCAGGGTGTGGCGCTGGCGTCCGCGCTGCTCGGCGTGCACGCCACGGTGTTCATGCCGAAGGGCGCACCACTGCCGAAGATCAGTGCCACCCGGGACTACGGCGCTGACGTGCGCCTGCACGGTCAGGTGGTCGACGAGACGCTGGCCGCGGCGCAGGACTACGCGGACCGGACGGGCGCGGTGTTCATCCACCCCTTCGACCACCCGGACATCATCGCCGGTCAGGGCACGGTCGGCCTGGAGATCCTGGAGCAGTGCCCGGAGGTGGGCACGATCGTCGTCGGCATCGGGGGCGGCGGACTCGCGGCCGGGATCGCGGTCGCGGTGAAGGCGCTGCGTCCGGACGTGCGGATCGTCGGCGTGCAGGCCGAGGGCGCGGCGGCGTACCCGCCCTCGCTGGCTGCCGGGCACCCGGTGGCGGTGCCGAACCCGACGACGATGGCGGACGGCATCAAGGTGGGCCGGCCGGGCCGGGTGCCGTTCGACATCGTCGGCGCCCTGGTCGACGAGGTGCGCACGGTCAGCGAGGACCAGTTGGCGGCGGCGCTGCTGCTGTGCCTGGAGCGGGCCAAGCTGGTCGTGGAGCCGGCCGGTGCGAGTCCGGTCGCGGCGCTGCTGGGTGAGCCGGGGCCCTTCCCGGGCCCGGTCGTCGCGGTGCTGTCGGGCGGCAACGTCGACCCGGTGCTGATGCAGCGCGTCCTGCGGCACGGCATGACCGCGCAGGGCCGCTACCTGGCGGTCCGGCTGCGGCTGACGGACCGGCCGGGTGCCCTCGCGACGCTCCTCGGGGTGTTGTCAGTGGTGGACGCTAATGTCCTCGACGTGAGCCACGTACGGACCGATCCCCGGCTCGGGCTCACGGAGGCGGAGGTGGAGTTGCACCTCGAGACCAAGGGCCCCGCGCACTGTACGGAGGTCGGCCAGGCGCTGCACGAGGCGGGTTACACCGTCATCGCCTGAGGCCCGACAGCTCTCTGTCACTCGTTCGAGAAAATCCGTTGAGCGACGCGATACATCGCGTTATGGTGTGTCGGCAGTCACGGATATCTGTCCTTCCCGACATTCGTCATCCCCGACATCCGCCATTTCTGACATCCGCCATTCCCGACGACGTGGAGAACTCACATGCCAGGCGCCATCTATGCCGAAGGCCTGGTGAAGACCTTCGGTGACGTAAGGGCACTGGACGGCGTGGACCTCGATGTCCCCGAGGGCACCGTCCTCGGCCTGCTGGGGCCCAACGGCGCCGGCAAGACGACGGCCGTCCGCTGTCTGACGACCCTGCTGCGCCCCGACAGCGGCACGGCGGTGGTCGCGGGCGTGGACGTGCTCAAGCACCCCGACGAGGTCCGCCGCTCCATCGGCCTCTCCGGCCAGTTCGCGGCGGTCGACGAATACCTGACCGGCCGCGAGAACCTGCAGATGGTCGGGCAGCTTTACCAGATGCGGGCGAAGGCGGCGAAGCAGCGCGCGGCCGAACTGCTGGACCAGTTCAACCTCGCGGACGCCGCCGACCGCCCCGCCAAGACCTACTCCGGAGGCATGCGCCGCCGCCTCGACCTCGCGGCCGCCCTCGTGGTCTCCCCGCCGGTCATGTTCATGGACGAGCCGACCACCGGCCTCGACCCCCGCAACCGCCAGCAGCTGTGGGAGGTCATCAAACAGCTCGTCTCCGGCGGCACGACGCTGCTGCTGACCACCCAGTACCTGGAAGAGGCCGACCACCTCGCGCACGACATCGCGGTCGTCGACCACGGCCGGGTCATCGCCAAGGGCACCTCCGACCAGCTCAAGGCGCGCACAGGCGGCGAGCGCGTCGAGGTCGTGGTGCACGAGCGTGAACGCATCCCGGACGCCCGCGAGGTGCTCGCCGGCTTCGGCAAGGGCGAGACCACCGTCGAGGACCACACCCGCAAGCTCACCGTCCCCGTCACCGGCGGCGCCAAGCTCCTCGCCGAGGTCATCCGGGAGCTGGACAGCCGCGGTATCGAGATCGACGACATCGGACTGCGCCGCCCCACCCTCGACGACGTCTTCCTGTCCCTCACCGGACACGTCGCCGAGACGGAGGCCGAGGAGAACGGCGAGGCCGCGAAGGCCGGCGGCAGAAAGGCCGGCAAGGGCGCCGGCAAGGACAAGGAGACCGTCAAATGAGTGCCGTCACCGACACCGCGCCCGTCGCGGCCCCCGGCAACCCCCTGGGCCGGTCCGTCCGCGACTCACTGATCGTGGCCAAGCGGAACCTGATCCGCATGTCCAGGATCCCCGAGATGGTGATCTACGGTCTGATCCAGCCGATCATGTTCGTGGTGCTGTTCACCTACGTGTTCGGCGGCTCCATGAAGATCGGCGGCAGCACCAGCGCCCTCGACTACAAGAACTTCCTGATGGCCGGCATCTTCGCCCAGACGGTCACGTTCGCCACCGCCAGCTCCGGCGTCGGCATCGCCGATGACATGCACAAGGGCCTCATCGACCGGTTCCGCTCCCTGCCCATGGCGCGCGGCGCGGTGCTCACCGGGCGCACCCTCGCCGACCTCGTGCAGACCGCGCTCACCCTGCTCGTCCTCGCCGTCGTCGCCCTGCTGGTCGGCTGGCGGACCGGATCCGACGGCGACACCAACCCGGCCAGAGTCGCCGCCGCCTTCGGCCTGCTGCTCCTGCTCGGATACGCGTTCACCTGGGTCGGCGCCCTGATCGGCCTGTCCGTGCGCACCCCCGAGGCGGCCACGTCCGGCGGGCTGATCTGGCTCTTCCCGGTGACGTTCATCTCCAACGCGTTCGTGGACACCAGCCACATGACCCCGTGGCTGCGCCACATCGCGGAGTGGAACCCGTTCAGCGCCACGGTCCAGGCGGCCCGAGTCCTGTTCGCCAACCCCGGCGTGTCCCCGTCGCACGCCTGGCCCATGGAACACCCGGTCTGGGCGTCCCTGCTCTACTCGGTCCTGATCATCCTGATCTTCCGCACCCTCGCGGTCCGCAAGTACCGCTCGGCGACCGCGTGACAGGGCCACGGCCATGACAGGACCCCGGCCATGACAGCGCCCCCGGAGTCACGGGGACTCCGGGGGCGCTGCCGACTTATTCAGACGCCGTGTTCAGCCCGAGTACGGCTCGGCCTTGATGATGCGGACCGAGGCCTTCCTGCCGTTCGGCAGCTCGTAATCCGCGTCCTCGCCGACCTTGTGGCCGATGACACCGGCGCCGAGCGGGGACTGCGGCGAGTACGTCTCGATGTCGGCGCTCGCGTACTCGCGGGAGGCGAGCAGAAACTCCAGGGTGTCGTCCTCGTCACCGTCGAAGGCGATCGTGACGACCATGCCGGGAGCGACGGCGCCGTCCGTGGAGGTGGGGGCCTCGCCGACCTGGGCGTTCTCCAGCAGCTGGGTCAGCTGGCGCACGCGCAGCTCCTGCTTGCCCTGTTCCTCCTTCGCCGCGTGGTACCCGCCGTTCTCGCGCAGGTCGCCCTCCTCGCGCGCGGCGGCGATCTTTGCGGCGATCTCCGTGCGCGCAGGACCAGTAAGGTGCTCAAGCTCGTCCCTGAGCTTGTTGTACGCCTCCTGGGTCAGCCAGGTGACGTTCTCGCTGGTCTGGGTCACAGGGTGCTCCTCGTCGGTACTGGGAATACAAAAGCATCGCCCTACCCAGAAGAATGTTCCTTCTTGGATGGGCGAAACCACGAGCCTAACAATTCACGGCCGTGAGGGGGAGGACATAAGGCATCAGACTGGCATCAACGCAGGTCAGGGTCAATGTATTCCGGGATGCCGCCGGATCAGTCGGCGTGGCAGCCGAGCAGTTCGGCCGTCGTGCCCTTCGCCGTCGTACGGAGCGTGACGACCTTGTCGATCTGCGTGGCCGAACCCGAGAACCGGAAGTCGGCCCGGCCGACCTCGGTCCCGTCGGCGGACTGTGAGCGCAGGGTGCAGTAGCCGTGCGTGCCGGCGTCCTTGTGGACCTCCAGGTGCACCTGCACCGCGTCGTCCGTGGCCTGGAAGGCGACGACCTGGGCGCTGATGTCGCTTTCCGCGACGTAGTGGTAGGCGAACCAGCCGATCAGCGCGAGCAGCACCGCGCCCAGCGCGGCACCGGCGATCTTGAGTCTGCCGTCGGCACGCTTGTCCGAGGAACGGCCGTAGCGGCCCTCGGGCAGCCGCGTGCTCGCCGTACTCATGATCGTCCTCTCCGCGGAATTTTTCGCCCCCCGATTCGGTCACTATAGAAGCTGCCGAACGCACCCCAAGGTACGGGGGCGCCGACATTACCGAGGATTGAGCCTTGACTGACCAGCTGCGACTGATGGCCGTTCACGCGCACCCCGACGACGAGTCGAGCAAGGGCGCGGCGACCATGGCGAAGTACGTGTCCGAGGGGGTGGACGTGCTGGTGGTGACCTGCACGGGCGGAGAGCGCGGGTCCATCCTCAATCCCAAACTCCAGGGTGACGCGTACATCGAGGAGCACATCCACGAGGTGCGCAAGAAGGAGATGGACGAGGCCCGCGAGATCCTCGGCGTCAAGCAGGAGTGGCTCGGCTTCGTCGACTCCGGCCTGCCCGAGGGCGACCCGCTGCCCCCGCTGCCCGACGGCTGCTTCGCCCTGGAGGACGTAGACAAGGCGGCCGGGGAACTGGTCCGCCAGATCCGCTCCTTCCGCCCGCAGGTGATCACCACCTACGACGAGAACGGCGGCTACCCGCACCCCGACCACATCATGACCCACAAGATCTCGATGGTGGCGTTCGAGGGCGCGGCGGACGCCGAGAAGTACCCCGAGGCCGAGTACGGCCCGGCCCACCAGCCGCTGAAGCTGTACTACAACCAGGGCTTCAACCGCCCCCGCACCGAGGCGCTGCACCACGCCCTCCTCGACCGGGGCCTGGAGTCGCCGTACGGGGACTGGCTCAAGCGCTGGGAGCAGATGGAGCGCGTCGAGCGCACGCTGACCACGCACGTTCCCTGCGCGGACTTCTACGAGATCCGCGACAAGGCGCTGATCGCGCACGCCACGCAGATCGACCCCGAGGGCGGCTGGTTCCGGGTCCCGCTGGACCTGCAGAAGGAGGTCTGGCCGACCGAGGAGTACGAGCTGGCGAAGTCCCTCGTCGATACCTCCCTCCCCGAGGACGACCTCTTCGCGGGCATCCGGGACAATGCCTGACATGAGCGCAAGCCTGGCACTGACGCATCTCGTCCCCCTCGCCAAGGACCTCGACCAGAACAAGGTCACCCCTGGCGTCCTCGGCTTCATCGTCTTCGCGGTGATGGCCGTGGCGGTGTGGGGTCTGATGAAGTCGATGAACAAGCAGATGCAGAAGGTCGACTTCAAGGAGAGCCCCGCGGCCGGAGCGCCGGCGGATTCGGCGGACGCCGAGCCCACCGACTCCGCCGAGCCGTCCGGATCCGGGCCCGCCGAGTCGGCCGGCCCGAAGTCCGCGGGCTCCGAGACCGCGGGCTCCAAGACCGCGGGCTCCAAGACCGCCGGTTCCTAGCGCACGCGCGCACGGGCCCGGCCCCGAGGCCGGCCCGGCCGGTGCGTCAGTGCCCTGCCGGAACCGCCACCCCCATCACCTCCCGGGCGTGGCGGTCCGGGGTCATGCGCAGGCGCCACGCCTGCCAGCCCGCCTCCAGGCTGACCCCCCGCTCCAGCAGCAGCCCGTACGCCGCCACACACTCGCCCAGCTTCTCGTCCCGCAGCGGATGCGCGGCCCGGGCGAGCTGCGCCAGCTCCTCCTGGGCGACGGCCGTCCCCACCTCCACCCCGCCCGGCGCCGCGTACGGCAGCAGCGTGCAGCGCAGGAAGCGGGCCCAGTCCTCGCCGCGCCGGTCGCCGTACGACGCGAACAGGGCCACCGCCTCGTCACACAGGGCCAGCGCCTGCTGCGTGCGCGCGTTCCCCGCGTCCACGACCGCCAGCTCCAGCAGGCTCCACGCCTCACCGTGCGCCACACCGATCCGCTGGAAGTCGGCACGCGCGTCGGCCAGCAGCTGACGGGCGAAGCCCGAATTGCGCAGAGAGCCCGTCTGCGCCGCCCGCTGGTCCCGGGTCACCCGTGCCGTATGGTGCCGGGCGCAGGCCAGGCCGTAGCCGTCGCGCATCCGGGAGAACATCGTCCGCGACCGCTCCAGCTCGCGCACCGACCGGTCCAGGTCACCGGTCTCCTCCAGCGCCTGGCCCAGGTAGTACAGCGTCCACGCCTCACCGCGCGCGTCCTCGTTGTCACGGTGCCGCACCGCCGCCTGCCGCAGCGCCTCCACGGCGGCCGAGGCGTCACCGTCGACCAGCCGGGCCCGGGCCACCTGCGTCAGCGCCCACGCCTCACCCCGGGCGTCGTGCGTACGGCCGTAGCGGTCGAGCGCGGCCCGCAGCTCCGTGTCCGCACGCGGCACGTCGCCCATCCGCAGGGCCAGCTGTCCCAACTGGTAGTGCGCCCACGCCTCCCCGTGCACCGAACCGCCCTCGCGGTGCAGCACCAGGGAACGGGTCAGCAGATCCAGCGCCTCCGCCAGCCGGGCCCGGTCCCGCTGCACCGCCGCCAGCGCGTGCATCGTCCACGCCCGGTCCGTCGCCAGCTCCGGCGCCGACTGCAGGTCCAGGGCCTCCGCCAGGCGCGCCGCCGCCTCGGTGAGGTTGCCCTGGTGGTGCAGGGTGATGCCCAGCGAGCACAGGGCACGGGCGGCGCCCGCGTCGTGCTGCGCCTCCCGGTACAGGTCGACGACCGAGGCCAGCGTCGTGCGCGCCTTGTCCAGCTCGCCCAGCTGGCGGGCCGCGATACCGGTCCGCCACTGCACCGAACGCACCAGCAGCCTCTCGTCGACGGCCTGCGCCAGCTCGTTGATCTCCCCGAGCCGGTAGAGATCGCCGCGCAGCAGGCAGTAGTCGCACAGCGCGCCGAGCAGGTTCAGCACGGCCGCCCGGTTCACGCCCTCGCCGTGCCGCAGTGCGGCCGTGATGAAGCTGGACTCGTCGTCCAGCCAGCGCAGCGCCTCGTCGAGCGAGGTGAAACCGTGCCCGCCGAACCGGTGCGAGCGCGTCGACATGTTGCCGTCGACCAGCCGCAGCACCGAGTCCGCGAGGTCCGCGTAGTTCACGATCAGCCGTTCCTGCGCGGCCGTGCGCTCGGCCGGCTCCTCCTCGTCCAGCAGCCGGGCGTGGGCGAAGGCCCGCACCAGGTCGTGCAGCCGGTAGCGGCTGCCGCGCACATGGTCGATCAGGCCGGCCCCGGCCAGCGCCACCAGGTGCCGGGTCGCCTCGGCCTCGTCCGTGGCGAGCAGCGCGGCGGCCGCCGCCGCGCCCAGCGAGGCCCGCCCGGCCAGCGCCAGCCTCCGCAGCAGCCGGCGCCCGGCCTCCGGCTGGTCGGTGTAGCGCAGCCACAGCGCCCGCTCCACCGGCTCCACCGGCCCGTACGCCCCCAGGTCCGCGGCCAGCTGCCGGGGTGAGCGCGGGCCCAGCGAGGAGCCGGCGACGCGCAGCGCCAGCGGCAGCCCGCCGCACAGCTCGCGCACCCGGTCCGCCGACTCGGCGTCGTACGGGCCCGACGCGTCCTGGGCCGCCGCGCCCAGCAGCTCCTCGGCGCCCGCCGCGTCCAGCGCCTCCACCGGCAGGTGGTGCACCCAGGCCGGCAGGTCCGCGGGCAGCTCCAGGGGCGCGGCCGCGGTGACCAGGACCAGGCTGTCGGAGTGCTCCGGCACCAGCGCGCGCACCTGTTCCGGGTCCGAGGCGTCGTCCAGCACGATCGTCACCGGCAGACCGGTCAGCTGCTGGTGGTACAGCTCGCCCAGCCGCTTGAGCTGCTGCTCGGGGGAGGAACGCTCCCGGAACAGCAACTGCTCGCGCGGCGCGCCCAGCCGGTTGAGCAGGTGCAGCAGGGCGTCCCGGGTGGGCAGCGGCGGCTCGTCCCGGCTGCCGCCGCGCAGGTCCACGACGACCGCGCCGCGAAAGTGGTCCCTGAGGTCGTGCGCCGCCCGCACCGCGAGCGTCGTACGACCCGAGCCGGGGGCGCCGTGCAGGACGACGACCGTCGGACGGGTCTCCGTCGTCGCGCGGGCCGCCTGCGCCCACTGCCGGATCCGCGCCAGCTCCTGCCGCCGCCCCGCGAACACCCCCTCCGCATCGGGGAGTTGCCCGAACGACTGCTCCAGCACGGTGCGCCTGCGGGCCGCCGCGCTCTTGTCCTGGCCGCGCAGCGACGGCGCCGCCTTCTTCGGGGCCGTGGACGCGCTGAGCACGCGCTGCTGGTCGAGGAACGGCCGGATGCCGCGCACGTCCAGCGCGGTCAGCCACTGCAAGCGCAGCTGCTCGGGCCCGCCGGGCTGTCCTGCCGCACCCGCGCTGTGGTGCGCGGCCGGCAGATGCGAACCGGCCACCTTCACCACCGTCGCCGCGGCGGCCACCACCGCCACGGTGACGCCCGCGCCGACGGCCGTGTCCGTGCCGGTGCCCAGCGCCAGGTCGGCCACCGTGGCCGCCATCGCCGCGACAGCGGCCACCAGCAGCGGGGTCCCCGCACCCTCGCGGGCGTACCGCTGGGCGAAGGTCAGCCGGCCCGCCTCCGACTCGTCGAGCGCACGCGTGTACGCCTCGTACTCCTCGGCGGCCTTCTCCGCCATACCGTCCAGGCCCCCGCGCGCCCGGGACAGCAGCAACTGCCCGTCGATCCGCCCCCCGGACCGCCGTACCTCCTCCTCCACGGCCCGCACCACCAGCCGCTCGGCCTCCCCCCGATGGATGTCCCGCATGTCCCGTCCCCCTCCGGCGGCAACTCCTGTGCCTACGAGTGTCCTTGGCGGACGCCGGGAAGGCGAGGGGGCGTCGATCAACGGGCGCCGGGCAGCCGGGCAGGGGCGCGCCCGGTGATGCCGCGTCTCTACGCCGTCCCCGAGCCCGTGGCAGAGTGGAACGGTGAATCGACTGGACCATGAGACGTCCCCGTATCTGCTTCAGCACGCCCACAACCCCGTCGACTGGTGGCCCTGGTCGCCCGAGGCCTTCGAGGCGGCCCGGAAGGCTGGGAAACCGATTCTGCTGAGCGTCGGGTACGCGAGTTGTCACTGGTGCCACGTCATGGCCCACGAATCGTTCGAGGACCAAGCCACCGCCGACTACCTCAACGACCACTTCGTCAGCGTCAAGGTGGACCGTGAGGAGCGGCCCGATGTGGATGCCGTGTACATGGAGGCCGTGCAGGCGGCCACCGGGCACGGGGGGTGGCCGATGACCGTGTTTCTGACGCCCGACGCAGAGCCGTTCTACTTCGGGACGTACTTCCCGCCCGAGCCGCGGCACGGCATGCCGTCCTTCCGGCAGGTGCTCGAAGGGGTGTGGCAGGCCTGGGACGAGCGGCGGGACGAGGTCGGGGAGGTCGCCGGGAAGATCGTGCGGGACCTGGCCCAGCGGGAGATCGTGCAGCACGGGGGCGAGGCGCCCAGGGAGCAGGAGCTCGCGCAGGCGCTCCTCGGGCTCACCCGGGACTACGACCCGCAGCGCGGTGGATTCGGCGGCGCACCCAAGTTCCCGCCGTCCATGGTGCTGGAGTTCCTGCTGCGCCACCACGCCCGCACCGGGTCCGAGGGCGCGCTGCAGATGGCGCAGGACACGTGTGAGCGGATGGCGCGGGGAGGGATGTACGACCAGCTCGGCGGCGGATTCGCCCGGTACTCCGTCGACCGTGACTGGGTCGTGCCGCACTTCGAGAAGATGCTGTACGACAACGCCCTGCTGTGCCGCGTGTACGCGCACCTGTGGCGGGCCACCGGCTCCGACCTCGCCCGGCGCGTCGCCCTGGAGACCGCCGACTTCATGGTGCGTGAACTGCGCACGAGCGAAGGGGGATTCGCCTCCGCGCTCGACGCCGACAGCGACGACGGCAGCGGGCGGCACGTCGAGGGGGCGTACTACGTGTGGACGCCCGAGCGGCTGCGGGAGGCGCTCGGCGAGGAGGACGCCGAACTCGCCGCGCGGTACTTCGGTGTGACTGAGGAGGGCACCTTCGAGGAGGGGCAGTCCGTCCTGCAACTCCCGCAGGACGGTCCCGTGCTGGATGCGGCCAAGGCCGCGTCCATCAGGGAGCGGCTGCTGGCGGAGCGCGCCGGGCGGCCCGCGCCCGGCCGGGACGACAAGGTCGTCGCCGCGTGGAACGGGCTCGCCGTCGCGGCGCTCGCCGAGACCGGCGCCTACTTCGACCGCCCCGACCTGGTCGGCGCCGCCGTCGCCGCCGCCGACCTCCTCGTACGGCTGCACCTCGATGAGCACGCCCACCTCGCCCGTACCAGCCGGGACGGCCGCGCCGGCGCCAACGCGGGGGTGCTGGAGGACTACGCCGATGTCGCCGAGGGATTCCTCGCGCTCGCCTCCGTCACCGGCGAGGGCGTCTGGCTGGACTTCGCCGGACTGCTCCTCGACCATGTGCTGGCCCGCTTCACCGACCCGGACACCGGCTCGCTGTACGACACCGCCTCCGACGCCGAGCGGCTGATCCGCCGGCCGCAGGACCCCACCGACAACGCCGCCCCGTCCGGCTGGAGCGCGGCGGCCGGCGCCCTGCTGAGTTACGCCGCGCACACCGGCTCCGAGCCCCACCGGGCCGCCGCCGAACGGGCGTTGGGCGTCGTCAAGGCGCTCGGTCCGCGCGTGCCCCGGTTCATCGGGTGGGGGCTGGCCGTCGCCGAGGCCCTCCTCGACGGGCCCCGCGAGATCGCGGTCGTCGGACCGGCGGGCAAGGAGGAGGACCCGGCCGGGTATCGCGGTCTCGCGCTCCCCGCCGACCCCGCGACGACCGCCCTGCACCGGACGGCCCTCCTCGGTACCGCCCCCGGCGCCGTCGTCGCCGTCGGCACCCCGGAGAGCGCCGAGTTCCCGTTGCTCGAAGGCCGCCCCCTCGTCGGCGGCGAGCCGGCCGCGTACGTCTGCCGCCACTTCACCTGCGACGCCCCGACAACCGACCCCGAGCAACTGCGCGCCACGCTGAACACCCCGACACCCGCCAGCTGATCAGCGGACAGCAAAGAGTCAGGCGCCGTAGCTGAGGATCAGCAGCATCAGCAGGGCCTGGGCGGTCCACTGCAGGACGACTGCCCAGGTCCGCGCACCCGTCCAGGTGCGCCGCGGCCACGCCAGCGCGGCGAGGCCCGCGACGACGGCCGTCAGGAGACTGCCGTACACGAGCGCGCCCGGCACCTGCGGGCACTCGCCGTTCGTGACGCAGCGGCTGCCGCGCTCGGTGGAGAGCGCGGCGATCGACGTGAACAGGATGCCGGGGAGGAGCAGGGCCAGGCCCCAGGCCGACCACCGGGTCAGGGTGCGGCCGGGGATGGGCGGCAGGGAATGAGTCGGTGTCGTCATGCCCTCAGCCAACCGCCTGGTCCCGGCCCGGTGATCGGCCGCGGTACTCAACCGTCGTGAGTACGCATGCTCAACGCCCGTTCCACGATCGCTTCCAGCTGGTCGTGGTGGGCGCCCTTCCAGTAGGCGCGGCCGCAGGACGCGCACTGGGCGAAGGCGTCGTACGTCTTGTGGGTGCCGTGTTTCAGCTGGGCGGCCACCTCTTCCTTGGTGGCCTGCTTCAGGGGGCCGTTGCAGGCTGTGCAGCGGGTCCAGGGGGAGAGGGCGGGGCGGAAGCGGTCGAGGATCTCGTGGAGCTGGTCGTCGGGGCGGGTGCTGTAGACGTAGGCGCCGGCCCAGAGTTCACGGCGGCGCAGCAAACCCCGGTCGCGGCTGAGCATGACCCGTTTCTCGGCGGCCGAGCGGGCGGCGAGCGCCGGGTCGCCGATGTCCGTCGACTCGTACGCGGTGTCGACGCCGAGGAGGCGCAGGCGGCGGGCGAGGGTGCCGAGGTGGACGTCGAGGAGGAAGCGGAGCGGGGCGCCCGGGATGTGCTGGGGGCGCTCGACGGGACGGACCGCGACCCGTTCGCCGGGCCGGGGGACGTGTGACACCGGCACCGGTTCGCCGTCGACCGTAAGGGTTCCCACCTCGGTGAGCGGCACGCCCAGGGACTCCACGACGTGGCCGAGGGTCGAGACGCCGTCGACGGCGGCGGGTGTGGCGCCAAGCCTGCGTCCGTGCGGGACGAACAGGTGCAGCTCGGGGGCGAACTCGACGATGATCTCGGGTGCGTTCACCCGGTCAGGATGGCACGCAGGGGCGGACGCTCCTCAGGGCTTTTTCGGGGGCAGGCCGTGTTCCAGGACGTCCAGGGTGCGGTCGATGAGGGCGGTGAAGTCCTCCCGGTGGCCGTTCTCGGCCCAGTAGAGGGTGGTCTCCATCAGGGCGCCGACCAGTGACATGGCGTACGCCCGGACCTCCAGGCCGGCCGGGTCGCGGCCGGTGCGCTCGCCGATGACCTGGCACAGCATGCGGCCGGTGACCGACATGCTCTCCATCATGCGGGAGCGCACCGCGGGGACCTCGACCATGAGCCGGGTGCGCATCCGGGAGTCCGGTTCCTCCTCCACGCCCACCCGCAGCACCGAACGGATGGTGTCCGTCCACCGCTCCTCGGCGGGCCGCCGCCTGATCTTCTCCAGGAGGACCGGGTCGTACTCGTCCGTGAGGACGATGTCCTCCTTGGTCGGGAAGTAACGGAAGACGGTCGACGGCGACACCTCGGCGCGCTCGGCGATCTGGTCGATCGTCGTGGCGTCGTACCCCTGCTGTTCGACCAGCGCGTAGGTCGCGGAGCGGATCGCCTCGCGGGTCTTGATCTTCTTGCGTTCGCGCAGGCCCGGCCGCGGGCGATCGGCGGGGGAGTCGGTGCGTGCTGCCGTCATGGTGGTCATTGTCGGGCATCGTCCCTCGCCGCGGCCACGGCCGGGTCCGGCTCCGGGGAGGGCGCGCCGGTACGGTCGTCCGCCGTTCCTGGCAGGAAGGCGGCCGCCAGGAGGGCGGCGAGCAGGGCCGCGGCCCCGCACACCAGCAGCACCAGGCCCATGCCGTGCACGTAGGAGGCGTCGGTGGAGGCGGCCAGGTGCGCGGAGTGGGTGCGGGCGGCGACGAGATGGGCGGCGACGACCAATTCCCCGGCGGTGTGCGCGACCGGTGCGAGTGCCCTTCGAGGCGTGAAATGAGAGTAGCTCTCAAAATATAGGCCAAGTCAATCGATGGTCCGTGTCAGGGCATGTCAAAAAGGCCACGGCTCCGGTGAGCCGTGGCCTGGGGCGAGGGGGCGGTGCGCTACGTGTGCTGGTAGGCCACCAGCGAGATGCCGACGTAGTGGACGACGAACGCGGCCAGCGTGAAGGAGTGGAAGACCTCGTGGAAGCCGAACCAGCGCGGAGAGGGGTTCGGGCGCTTGATGCCGTAGACGACGCCGCCCGCGCTGTAGAGCACGCCGCCGACGATCACCAGGACCAGGACGGCGATGCCGCCCGCGTGCATGAAGTCGGGCAGGAAGAAGACGGCGGCCCAGCCCATCGCGATGTAGCACGGGGTGTAGAGCCAGCGGGGCGCGCCGACCCAGAACACCCGGAACACGATGCCGGCGAGGGCCGCGGCCCAGATGCCCCACAGCAGCCACTGCCCCTTGGCGCCGGGCAGGAGCAGCATGGTCAGCGGGGTGTAGGTGCCCGCGATGATCAGGAAGATGTTCGCGTGGTCCAGTCTGCGCAGGACGCCGTCCATGCGCGGGCTCCAGTTGCCCCGGTGGTACAGCGCGCTGACCCCGAAGAGCAGACAGGCCGTCAGGACGTAGATGCCGCAGGCGATCCGGCCCCGGGTGGAGTCGGCGAGAGCGGTGAGCACCAGGCCCGCTATGAGCACGGCCGGGAACATGCCGAGGTGCAACCAGCCGCGGAGTCTGGGCTTGACCGGGTGCGGCAGCAAGGGCGCGGCGGGACGGCGGCCGGTGGCCGTCGGGTCCGTGGGCGCGTCGGGGACGAACGCAGACATGGCCGCATGGTACCGACGGCACCGTAAGTGCCTTGTGAGCGGCCCTGGTGAGTGCGTCCCTCGCGGGTATCCGATCCGCCGCCTGATCGTGCCCGCAGGCAAAAGATCCTTCAGCCGAGGCCAACGTGGACGCAAAAAATCACGGAAACCGTGGGATTCCTCACGTGCTCACCTGTGATGCCCTCTGGACATATGGGCACTAGACTCGGATGATCAAATGAGTGCGGTCGGCACCGGATGAGCAGCTACGAAGCATCCGGGTCGCGGCCCCCAAGGGGCGGAACAAGACAAAATCCCTCACTTAGGAGCAATCGTGGCGCGCGACATCGCGGCTCCCACCGTGGTCCCCACCAACCACCAGGAACTGATCTCCTGGGTCAACGAGATCGCCGAACTGACGCAGCCGGACAGCGTGGTCTGGTGTGACGGATCCGAGGCCGAGTACGACCGGCTGGCCGAAGAGCTGGTGGCCAAGGGCACCTTCAAGAAGCTCGACCCGATCAAGCGCCCCAACTCCTACTACGCGGCCTCCGACCCGAAGGACGTCGCCCGCGTCGAGGACCGCACCTTCATCTGCTCCGCCAAGGAGGAGGACGCCGGCCCCACCAACCACTGGAAGGACCCCGCCGAGATGCGGGAGATCTTCCACGGTGAGAAGGGCCTGTTCCGCGGCGCCATGCGCGGCCGCACGATGTACGTCGTCCCGTTCTGCATGGGCCCGCTCGGCTCCCCGCTGTCCGCGATCGGCGTGGAGATCACCGACTCGGCGTACGTCGCCGCCTCCATGCGCACCATGACCCGCATGGGACAGCCCGTCCTCGAAGAACTCGGCGACCAGGGCTTCTTCGTGAAGGCCGTGCACTCCGTCGGCGCCCCCCTGGAGGAGGGCCAGGACGACGTCCCGTGGCCCTGCAACACCACCAAGTACATCTCGCACTTCCCCGAGGACCGCGAGATCTGGTCGTACGGCTCCGGCTACGGCGGCAACGCCCTGCTCGGCAAGAAGTGCTACGCCCTGCGCATCGCCTCCGTCATGGCCCGCGACGAGGGCTGGCTCGCCGAGCACATGCTCGTCCTCAAGCTCACCCCGCCCACCGGTGAGCCCAAGTACGTCGCCGCCGCCTTCCCGTCGGCCTGCGGCAAGACCAACCTCGCCATGCTGGAGCCCACGATCTCCGGCTGGACCGTCGAGACCATCGGCGACGACATCGCCTGGATGCGGTTCGGCGAGGACGGCCGCCTCTACGCCATCAACCCCGAGGCCGGCTTCTTCGGCGTCGCACCCGGCACCGGCGAGCACACCAACGCCAACGCGATGAAGACGCTGTGGGGCAACTCGGTCTTCACCAACGTCGCCCTCACCGACGACGGCGACGTGTGGTGGGAGGGCATGACGGAGGAGACCCCGGCCCACCTGACCGACTGGAAGGGCAACGACTGGACGCCCGAGTCGGACACCCCGGCCGCGCACCCCAACGCCCGCTTCACCACGCCCGCCTCGCAGTGCCCGATCATCGCGCCCGAGTGGGAGAGCCCCAAGGGCGTGCCGATCTCGGCGATCCTCTTCGGCGGCCGCCGCGCCTCCGCCGTGCCGCTGGTGACCGAGTCCTTCGACTGGAACCACGGCGTCTTCCTCGGCGCCAACGTGGCCTCCGAGAAGACCGCCGCCGCCGAGGGCAAGGTCGGCGAGCTGCGCCGCGACCCGTTCGCCATGCTGCCGTTCTGCGGCTACAACATGGGCGACTACATGGGCCACTGGATCGAGGTCGGCGCCGACAAGGACCAGGCGAAGCTGCCGAAGATCTACTACGTCAACTGGTTCCGCAAGAACGACGAGGGCAAGTTCGTCTGGCCGGGCTTCGGCGAGAACTCCCGCGTCCTGAAGTGGATCGTGGAGCGCCTGGACGGCAAGGCCGAGGGCGTCGAGACGCCGATCGGCATCCTGCCGACCAAGGAGTCCCTCGACACAGGCGGTCTCGAACTCTCCGACTCCGACCTGGACTTCCTGCTCACGGTCGACAAGGAGGTCTGGCGCGAGGAGGCCGCGCTGGTCCCCGAGCACCTCAACACCTTCGGCGACCACGCCCCGAAGGAGCTGTGGGACCAGTACCGCGCGCTGGTGCAGCGCCTGGGCTGAGCGCCCACGCGGGCTGCCCGCCCGTTCACCTCACAGACACCGCGGCCGGTCGGGAGCCCTGACCAGCGATCGTCACGGCCGGCCGCGGTTCGCTCCACGGGCTCGGCCGGCTTCCCGGAAAGGGGGCCGGCCTTTCCCATGGAATGGGGGTTGCCCGGCCGGGGTCGGGTACCCGGGGGGCCGCCGCGCCGGAAGGAGTGATGGGTTCATGGCAGAAGGCGGTGACTTCTACTCCCACGACCGTCCCGACAGTCCACGGCTGGAGGAGGACAGGCCGCGAGGCGGCGGTCCCGAGGAACCACGGGCCCGCGGCTCCAAGCACATCTGGCTCATGATCCTCGCGGTGCTGGTGCTGCTGGTGATCCTCACCGTGATCTTCGGCTGACGCACCGCGCGGGTGTGTGGCGCCCGGTCCGCGCGGCTCTGCGGGTGCGCGCGGACCGGGGCCGTCTCGGGGACCCCGGTGAGGGGTCAGGGCGCCGTGCTCAGTGCCTTCGGGCCGGCGGCGAGTGCCGCGCTGTGCACGTCCATCCGTTCGGCGGCGAGGATCGCCACGGCCGTGTCCGCGCGGGACGCGGCGACCACCAGCGCGCGGCCCGCGAGCGCGTGCGCCCGCTCGTGCAGGACGTCGGCCGGCGCACCGGCGGCGGCGGGCGTGGCCCGCAGCGGCGGCCGTCCGCCGCGCAACCGGGCCACCTGCCCGGCGAGGCGCTCGGCGGCCGTGTCCAGTTCGGCGGACCGCGTGTGGGCGCGCAGTTCGTCGGTGACGGCGAGCAGCGCGGCGAGGTGTCCGGCGAGCTGGATGTCCAGCTCCTCCTCGCGCGAGCGGTGGGGGAAGTCCGAGGGCGTGCCGGCCATCGTGCTGTGGACCGACTTGGTGCGGATCGGTTCGTACATGGGATGGCCTCCTGTGCGCTGACAGGAAACCATCCTAGCTTGGAATTCGTCTAAAGTTGAGCAGAGTCACGGAAGCGGTCGGTTCGTGTGCTCTGTGTCACACCATGCGGGGGTTTACGGCTGCCCGTACCCGTCGAGGAAGGTGCCGATCCGGGTGATGGCGTCCCTGAGGTCACCGACCGAGGGCAGGGTGACCACGCGGAAGTGGTCGGGTTCGCTCCAGTTGAAGCCCGTGCCCTGGACGACCATGATCTTCTCCTGGCGCAGCAGGTCCAGCACCATCCGCCGGTCGTCCTTGATCTTGAAGACCTTCGGGTCCAGCCGCGGGAAGAGATACAGCGCGCCCTTCGGCCGTACGCAGGTCACGCCCGGGATCTGGGTGAGCAGTTCGTAGGCGACGTCCCGCTGCTCCTTCAGCCGGCCGCCCGGCAGGACCAGGTCCTTGATCGACTGCCGGCCGCTGAGGGCGGCCACGACGCCGTGCTGTCCCGGCATGTTGGCGCACAACCGCATGTTCGCCAGGATCGTCAGGCCCTCGATGTAGGAGTCGGCGTGCGCTCGGGGGCCTGAGATCGACATCCAGCCGACCCGGTAGCCGGCCACCCGGTACGCCTTGGACATGCCGTTGAACGTGAGCGTCAGCAGGTCCGGGGCGACCTTGGCGGTCGGGGTGTGCGTGGCCCCGTCGTAGAGGATCTTGTCGTAGATCTCGTCCGAGCAGACCAGCAGGTTGTGCCGGCGGGCGATGTCCGTCAGCCCCTTCAGTACGGCCTCGTCGTAGACCGCGCCGGTGGGGTTGTTCGGGTTGATGATGACGATCGCCTTGGTGCGGTCGGTGACCTTGCGCTCCACATCGGCGAGGTCGGGCATCCAGTCGGACTGCTCGTCGCAGCGGTAATGCACGGCCGTGCCGCCGGAAAGGGAGACGGCCGCCGTCCACAGCGGGTAGTCCGGGGACGGTACGAGGACCTCGTCGCCGTCGTCGAGCAGGCCCTGCATCGCCATCACGATCAGCTCGGAGACGCCGTTGCCGATGTAGACGTGCTCGACGTCCGTCTCGATGCCGAGGGTCTGGTTGTGCATGACGACCGCCCGGCGGGCGGCCAGCAGGCCCTTCGCGTCGCCGTAGCCGTGCGCCGTGGAGACGTTGCGGAGGACGTCCTCCAGGATCTCCGGGGGGCACTCGAAGCCGAAGGCGGCCGGGTTGCCGGTGTTGAGCTTCAGGATGCGGTGCCCTGCCGCCTCCAGCCGCATCGCCTCTTCGAGCACCGGGCCGCGGATCTCGTAACAGACGTTGGCGAGCTTCGTCGACTGGATCACCTGCATGTCCGTGAGCTTACGACCCGGTACCGCCTCATGGGCCGTGTTTTCCGACACGTGAGACACGCTGTTTTGCGTGGATATCGCCGACGGCTGTCTCAGGAGTCACTTGCGTACCTAGAATTCGCGGCCATGTACACCGAACGCGAGTACGGGGCGGGGGCGTACGGCGCGCACGGGGCGGGCGGTGAGCCCGGCGGTCCGCCGAACGTGTATCACCCGCGGGCGGCCGACGCCCCGGCCTACGACGAGTACGCCGACCCGGCCGCCGCCCACGGCTGGCAGAACGCGTACGACCCGTCGGGCGGCTCGGAGTACCTGGGGCTGGGGCGGCCGGGGGACACGCGCGAGCTTCCTGCGGTGCCCGCGCCGGGGCCCGACACGCGGCCCGCGCCCCTGCCTGCGGGCCGGCGTCGGCGGCGGCAGCGGGGCGGACGCCGGCGGGTGGCGCTCGTGGCCGCGGTCCTCGGCGGCGTCGTGTGCGCGGGCGCGCTGATCGCCGGCCTGTCGGGCTCCGGTTCCCCGGCCGGCACCGGCCGCACCGGCGACGGACCCCCCGCCGGGGGCGGTACGGCCACCCGGTCCGGCGACCCCATCACGTCGGCCACGGCGACCACCGCCGCCGACGGGGCCGCCACCACGCCCCCGTCCGCCACCGCCCCGTCGGCGACGGGCGCGGCCACCACCACGGCCACCGCCTCGGCGTCCGGCCCCGCCCCGGGCCGGTCCACCGCTCCCGCCGGGGCGGTCACGCCCACGGCCGTCGCGTCCTCGACCGCGCCCGCGCCCGCGGCCTCGACGGTGCAGCCGGGCGCGTCCTCGTCCTGGAGCCCCGGGGGCCGGGGGCACGGCAGGGGAGGGACGAAGAAGCCCAGGTGGCCGTCCGTCAACGGAGGCTAGGGGCAAGCTGGTTGATTCCACTCCGGCGGAGCGGTCCGGTAAAACCCCCGGCGCCGCCTCCTTGCCCAGTGGCGCCCCTCTCATGAGAATGCTCATGACAAGACGGTGGCCGGAAGATCTCCGGCCGCTCAGTCTGCAGAGGGGACCCCCACATGAACAAGCCTCTCGTGGCCGCGCTCTCGGCCCTGGCGATCGCCGGGTTCGGCGCGGCTCCGGCGGTCGCGGCACCGTCCGGCACGACTCAGGCCGGCTCGGTCCAGGCCGGCGTCACCCCGGCCGCCGCGGCGCCGCACACCAAGGCCCCGCACGTCAAGGCGCTCGGCTTCGCCGGCACGGTCGCGCTCAGCAACTGCTCCGGATCCGTCATCCGCTTCCCCCGTTCCGCGGACAGCGACCCGGCGCTCGTGATGACCAACGGCCACTGCCTGGAGACGGGCATGCCCGGCCCCGGCGAGGTCATCACCGGCCAGTCCTCCAGCCGCAGCTTCACGCTGCTCAGTTCCTCGGGCTCCCGGCTCGGCACGCTCCGCGCCAACCAGGTCGTCTACTCGACCATGACCGACACGGACGTCACGATCTACCGCCTCACCCGCACCTACGCGCAGATCAAGAGCACGTACGGGATCAGCCCGCTGACGGTCGCCGACACCCACCCGGTCGCAGGCACCGCCATCAAGGTCGTCTCCGGCTACTGGAAGCGGACGTACAGCTGCAACATCGACCAGTTCGTGTACGAACTGCGGGAGGGCGACTGGACCTTCAAGGACTCGGTCCGCTACACGTCCGCCTGCGACACCATCGGCGGCACCTCGGGCTCCCCGGTGGTCGACACGGCCACCGGCAACGTGGTCGCGGTCAACAACACCGGCAACGAGGACGGCGAACGCTGCACGGTGGACAACCCGTGCGAGGTCGACGAGAACGGAAACGTCACCATCCACCAGGGCATCAACTACGCCCAGGAGACCTACGAGATCCCGGCCTGCTTCACCACGGGCAACAAGCTGGACCTGAACGCGTCCGGCTGCGTCCTGCCCCGGCCGTAGCGCGGCGGCGCCCCCGCGCGGGGCGGGCGGTCACACCGGCGTACGACGGACCGCCCGTCCGGCGAGGACGTCCGTGCGCCGCCCGTCCTCGACGGCGAACCTGCCGTCGACCATGACGTACGGGATCCCCGTCGGCAGCGTACGGGGAGCGGCGAAGGTGGCACCGGGCGCGACCGTGTCCGGGTCGAACAGGACCAGGTCCGCCCGGTGTCCCTCGCGCACCAGCCCGCGGTCCGGCAGCCTCAGCCGGGCCGCGGGACGCCCGGTCAGATGGGCGACGCACTCCTCCAGCGTCAGGACGCCCGACTCGCGGACGTAGTGGCCGAGATAGCGCGGGAACGTGCCGTACGCCCGCGGGTGCGGCTTGGCGCCCTGGAGGATGCCGTCGGAGCCGCCGGTGTGGGCGCGGTGCCGCATGATCGCGCGGACGTTGTCCTCGTGGCCGACGTGCTGGAGGACCGTCGTGCCGAGCCGGTCCTCGACGAGCAGCCGGCGGGCGGTCGCCCAGGGCGCCTCGCCACGCGACCGGGCGGCCTCCTGCACCGTACGGCCCACGACATCGGCCAGGGCCGGGTCGCTCACCCCGGAGATCTCGACCGTCTCCCACTCCACGGGCACGCCGTGGCAGCCGTCGGAGCCGGTCTCCTCCAGGTCGCGCCGGATCCGCTCGGCGGTCGCCGGGTCGGTGAGCCGGGCCAGCACCCGCTCCGGGCCGCCCTCGCTCGCCCAGCTCGGCAGCAGCGCGGCGAGGGTGGTGCAGCCGGGGGTGTACGGGTAGGTGTCCAGCGTGATGTCGGCGCCCGTGTCCAGGGCCTCGTCCAGCAGGGCCAGCAGATCCGCCGCCCGGCCCTCGTTCACCCGGAAGTTCATCGTCGCGTGGGCCAGGTGCAGCGGGCAGCCCGCCTTCCGGGCCAGCTCGACCATCTCGGCGTAGGCCTCCAGGGCGCCGGCGCCGTAGGAGCGGTGGTGCGGGCAGTAGTAGCCGCCGTACCCGGCCACCACCCGGCACAGCTCGGTGAGTTCGGCGTCGTCGGCGTACATGCCCGGTGTGTACGTCAGCCCGGACGACAGCCCGACCGCGCCCTGCTCCAGCCCCTCCGCCACGAGTTGCCGCATCCGGTCCAGCTCCCGCGCGGTGGCCGGCCGGTCCTCCCAGCCGACCGCGAGCGCGCGGACCGTGCCCTGCGGGACCAGATAGGCGGCGTTGACGGCGATCCCGCGGCCGTCGAAGCCGTGGTCCAGCCGGTCCAGGTACTCGCCGACGCTCCGCCAGTCCAGGTCGAGGTCGTCGCCGTACCCGTTCCAGCCGGTGATCGCCCGGCGGACCTCCTCCCGCGTACGGTCGTCGACCGGGGCGTACGACAGCCCGTCCTGGCCGAGGACCTCCAGCGTGACGCCCTGCGCCAGCTTCGCGCTGTGGTCGGGGTCGCGCAGCAGGGCGAGGTCGGAGTGGGCGTGCATGTCGATGAAGCCCGGCGCCAGCACCAGCCCCTCGGCGTCCAGTTCCCGCATCGCCTTCGGCCGCAGACAGCCGGCCGCCGCGGCCTCCTTGACGATGGAGACGATCCGGCCGCGGTCGACGACCACGTCGGCGCGGTAGGCGTACCCGCCGCTGCCGTCGACGACGTCCGCGTCCCGGATGACCAACTCCTCCATGGTGCCTCCCGGCGTGCCCTAGAAGCCCTAGAAGCCCTAGAAGAACGTACGGATGTAGTCCACCACCGTGCCGTCGGCCTCGGCCAGCGGGATCAGCTGCCACTTGTCGAAGATCGTGCACGGGTGGGACAGACCGAAGCCGACCCAGTCCCCTACCTCGACGTCCGCCCCGGGGCCGGTGCCGAGCCAGAGGTGCTGGTCGGAGAAGGCGGTCACCTCGATGCCGGTCGCCTGCCGCTCGGTGCCGTCCCGGCGCACCACCTGGGCCACCGGGTCGCCGAGGTCGTAGGCGGCGTCGCGCTTGCCCGCGTTGACGAAGGCCTGGCCGGGGGAGGGCCGCGAGACGACCTGCGCCCACAGCCGGAACGCCGGCTCCAGCGCGCCCTCCTCGGGCACCCGGTTGAACGGGGTCAGCCGGCGGTAGTGCAGGTCGTCGTGCGAGACGTACGCCCCCGAGCGCAGCAGCTTCAGCACCGGGAGGGACATGGCGGGAATGCCGGCGAACACCTCGGCGACGGCGTCGAACCACTCGCTGCCGCCGGCGCTCACCACGATCTCCCCGGCGCCCGCGAACCGGCCGGCCTTGTCGAACTCGACGGCGAGCGCCACCAGCCGCTCCAGCCAGCCCCGCACCGACTCCGGGCCGGCGCCGGGCACCTGGGCCTCGTACCCCGCCACGCCCACCAGCCGCAGCGTCTTGACGCCCGCCACCGCGTCCGCGACGGCCGCGGCCTCCGCCTCCGTCCGCACCCCGGTCCGCGCGCCCTCGCCCGCACCCAGTTCCACGACGACGTCCACCGGCCGGGCCGCGCCGTGCAGGGCCGCGTCCATCAGTTCCACCCCGCGCACGGAGTCGACGTAGCAGACGAAGCGGAACTCCGGGTCGGCGGCCAGCTCGCCGGCGATCCAGCGCAGCGCGGCCGCGTCCACCAGCTCGTTGCCGAGGAAGACCCGCTGGATCCCGAACTCCCGTGCCACCCGCACCTGGTGGGGCACGGCGAGGGTGATGCCCCACGCCCCGTGCTCGATCTGCCGCTGGAACAGCCGCGGGGCCATGGAGGTCTTGCCGTGCGGCGCGAAGGACAGACCGTGCCGGGCCGCGTACGACTCCATGAGCGCGAGGTTGTGCTCCAGCCGCTCGGCGGACAACGCGAGGACGGGGGTGGTGAAGCCGCTCGCCGGGTCGAAGAGGTTGCGACGCTGGGCGGCCAGCTCGCCGACGGTCAGTCCGGCGGCGTCCGGCGGGAGGCCCTTGAAGCGGTGGCCGACCAGTTCCCCGGCCAGCCGGGCGAGCGCGACCGCGGTGGTGTGCGTGGAGCGCATGGAACCCCTCTCCGATATCTGCGTTGCGGTGTGCGTTGCGTCATGTGCAACGTGCATTGCATGGCCTGCTCTGTGGTGTCTAGCATCTCGCCGACACCCGGTCAACGGCACCGTGCCGAAAGGAGTCATCATCGTTAACGCTCCTTACTGCGCTGCTTGCGCCCCCGAGGTGGTGGACGTCGTGACGCTCGGCGAGTCCATGGTCACGTTCGTCCCCACCCGGCCCGGCCGCCTCGCCGACGTGCCCTCCTTCGACCGCGCCATCGGCGGCGCGGAGTCCAACGTGGCCTGCGTGCTGGCGTCCGCCGGGCACACCGTCCGGTGGGTCAGCAGGGTCGGGGCCGACGGCTTCGGCGACCACCTGGTGTCGGAGATCGGCTCGTACGGCGTCGACACCGGCCACGTCGTCCGGGACCCGGCCCGCCCGACCGGCGTCTACTTCCGCACCGCCGGCGACCGCGCGGACGGCACCCACGAGGTGGCGTACTACCGCACGGGCTCGGCGGCCTCGGCGATGTCCCCGGCCACGGTCGACCTCCGTGCGGTCCGCGCGGCCCGGATCCTCCACCTGACCGGCATCACGGCAGCGCTGTCGCCCGAGTGCCGGGCCCTGCTGACGGACCTGACCTCCCCGGCCCCCGGCCGCCCCCTGATCTCCTTCGACATCAACTACCGCCCCGCCCTTTGGCCCACCCCCTCCGACACCGGCCTCCTCCTCACCCTGGCCCGCCGCGCCGACATCGTCTTCATCGGCGAGGACGAGGCAGAGCAGCTTTGGGGCGTGACAGGCGGCCCCGCCGAAATCCGATCCCTACTCCCCGAACCGCCCCTGTTGGTGGTGAAGCAGGGAGCAAGGGGCGCGACGGCCTACGCAGCCGCACCACGTCATCGATCCGCGGGCAGTCGTGCCTCCCCCAGTGCCTTGATCGCCTGGGGGGACCCCCAGGCGGCACGGGTGGGCGCGGACGGCACCTCGCCGGCGCCGAGTCGCGCGGCCCACCCCCGGCCGACCCCGACGGAGTCCACCGTGCCGAGTGGCGCGACCCACCCCCGGCCCACAGCAGCCCCGCTCACTGTTCAGGCGCCCGAAGTCAGCGTCGTAGCAGCCCCCGGCGCGGGAGACGCCTTCGCCGCCGGCGTCCTCTCCGGCACCCTCCGCGACCTCCCCCTCCCCACCCGCCTCCGCCTCGGCCACCTCTACGCCGCAGCCGCCCTCACCACCCCCGGCGACCTCGCCGCACCCCCCACCCGCGACCACGCCGACCGCCTCACCGCCCTCGACACCCCCGCATGGGAGAGACTTCGACTCGGCCCCGGCTGGACCCAAGCCGACCACCCGGCACCCCGGCCGGCCGCACCGGAGGAGGCACGCACACCATGAGCCAGACCGTCGACCGCGCCCTGAGCATCCTGCCCCTGCTCGCCGAGGGCCCCGCGGACCTCGGCCGGGTCGCCGACCGCCTCGGCGTCCACAAGTCCACGGCCCTGCGCCTCCTGCGCACCCTCCACGAACACGGCCTGGTCTACCGCCAGTCCGATCAGCGCTACCGCCTCGGCGCCCGCCTCTTCGCCCTCGCCCAGGAGGCGATGGAGAACCTCGACGTCCGCGAGATCGCCCACCCCCACCTGGCCCGCCTGGGCGAGCGGTGCGGCCACACCGTCCACCTCGCCGTGTACGAGGAGGGCGACGTCCTCTACATCGACAAGGTGGAGAGCCGCTACCCGGTCCGCATGTACTCCAGGATCGGCAAACCGGTCGCGATCACCGTGGCCGCCGTGGCGAAGCTCCTCCTCGCCGACCTCCCCGAACCCGAGCGCCGCGCGGTGGCCGAGAAGCTCGACTACCCCACGTACACGCCCCGTTCGACACCGAACGCCGCCGCCTTCCTCAAGGAGCTGGCGCAGGTCCGCGAACAGGGCTGGGCCACCGACCTCGGCGGCCACGAGGAGTCCATCAACTGCGTCGCGGCCCCCGTGCGCGGCGCCGACGGCCGGGTGGTCGCCGCGATGTCGGTCTCCGCGCCGAACGTCGTCGTCACCGCCGAGGAACTCCTCACCCTCCTCCCGCAGGTCCGCCGTACCGCGGACGAGATCAGCGGCGAGTACTCCGGCAGAACACCAGTAAGGAACCCCGAATGACGGACGCGACACCCGAACCGGCCACGACGGTCAAGGTCGCCCTGACCCCCAGCACCCACACCACCCCGCCCGCGAAGTTCTCCCACGGCGTCCGGAAGGGCAACCTCCTCCAGGTCGCCGGCCAGGTCGGCTTCCTGCCCGCCGAGGAGGGCAAGCCGCCCACCCCCGCCGGCCCCACCCTGCGCGAGCAGACCCCGCAGACCCTCGCCAACGTCCGCGCGATCCTCGAAGAGGGCGGCGCGACCTGGGACGACGTGATGATGATCCGCGTCTATCTGACGGACGTCGACCACTTCGCCGAGATGAACGACCTCTACAACCGGTACTTCGAGGAGCAGGGCCTCACCCAGCCGCCCGCCGCCCGCACCACCGTCTACGTCGGTCTCCCGGCCGGCCTCCTCATCGAGATCGACGCCCTCGCCGTACTCGGCTGACCCCGCGCGTCTCCCCGTAGCACCAGCGCTGGCACCAGCACCTCCGCACATCGCACGCGGCACGGCACCCTCCGGGGCGCCGTGCCGCGATCCCCCCTGCCCGAAAGCACGATGCACTTACCCCGAGGACCCCCGATGCCCCTTCCCCTTCCGCTCGCCGCGGCCCCCGCACCCCCGGCACCGCCCCACACCGGCGGCCTGCTCCTCCTCGTGGACGGCACGCCCGGCCTCCTCACGGTCGCCGCCCTCGGCATAGCCCTGCTGCTCTACCTGATCATCAAGGTCCGGCTCCAGCCGTTCGTGGCGCTGCTCGCCGTCTCCATCACCGTCGGCCTGCTGGCGGGACTGTCGGTCACCGAACTCTTCGGCACCGTGCAGCGCTCGGACGCCGTCTCCACCATCGAGTCCGGCATGGGCGGCATCCTCGGCCACGTCGCCATCATCATCGGCCTCGGCACGATGCTCGGTGCGATCCTCGAAGTGAGCGGCGGCGCCGAGGTGTTGGCCTCGCGGCTGCTCGGCCTGTTCGGGGAGCGGCGTGCCCCCCTCGCCATGGGGCTGACGGGGCTGATCTTCGGCATACCGGTCTTCTTCGACGTCGGCATCTTCGTGCTGGCCCCGATCGTCTACGCGGCGGCGAAGCGCTCGGGCAGGTCCATCCTGCTGTACTGCCTCCCGCTCCTCGCCGGTCTCTCCATGACGCACGCCTTCCTGCCCCCGCACCCCGGCCCGGTCGCCGCCGCGGGCCTGCTGCACGTCCAGCTCGGCTGGATCGTCCTCATGGGCATCGTCTGCGGCCTCCCCGCCGTGCTCGCCGCCTGGGCCTACGCCGCCTGGATCGGCAAGCGGATCCACGTCGACGTACCGCAGGACATGGTCGAGGCGGCGGCGGAGGCCAAGCGGGCGGTACGGGCGGAGCAACGCGGTACGGCGGTGGGGCCGGGGGAGCCCGAGGCCGGGGAACGACAGGAACGGCCGGTGCCGCTCACCGTGGTCCTGGGCATCATCGGTACGCCGCTCGTCCTGATCCTGGCCGCCACCTTCTCCTCGGTCGCGCTCGACCCCTCCACCACCCGCTCCGTGCTGGAGTTCGTCGGCCACCCCTTCGTGGCCCTCACCCTCGCCCTCCTCCTCGCCTACTACCTGCTCGGCATCCGGCGCGGCTGGTCCCGCAAGTCGCTGGAGACGGTCTCGACGGCGTCGCTGAAACCGGTGGGCAACATCCTGCTGGTGGTCGGCGCGGGCGGGGTCTTCGGCGCCGTCCTGAAGGCGAGCGCGATCGCACAGGCGCTCTCGGACACCTTCCACGGCGTGGGCCTGCCGGTGCTCGTGCTGTCGTACCTGATCTCCCTGGTCCTCCGGGTGGCCCAGGGCTCTGCGACGGTGGCCATCGTGACGACGGCCGGCATCGTGGCGCCCCTGCTCTCCGAGGGACACCACTCCCAGGCGTACGCCGCCCTCGTCATCATGGCCGTCTCGGCGGGCTCGATCTTCGCGTCGCACGTCAACGACGGCGGCTTCTGGATGGTCGCCAAGTACTTCGGCATCAGCGAACGCGACACGCTGAAGACCTGGACGGTCCTGGAATCGGTGCTGTCCGTCGCGGGCTTCGTGGTGGCGGGCGTGGTGAGTGTCTTCGTGTGAATGTGACGTCAGTGAAACGTGGGATGGCCGGGCTGACTGGTTCCGGCACAGGGAAGTCGTCCATACTGCCGCCGTGGACCAGCGCATAGGATCGAGCAACGAGCCCCTGAAGGGCGCGCCCGTCGAGGGCGCCGGATTCGACCCGGCTTTCATCCCCGGGCTGACGGCCCAGGAGCCGAAGGACGAGGCGGAGCCGACCCCTGCCGAGGAGCCCGGGCGGGAGCCCGCACCCGAGCCGACGGACGCCAAGGAGGACTCGCCGGAGGCCACCGAGGAGACCTCCGAGGACACCTCCGAGGAGAACTCCGGCGACGCCGCCGACGGTCCCGTCTTCGAGGCCGCGGACCGCAGGGCCCGGATCACGGCCGACGGCCGGGGTGTCCGCCTCCGTCTCGACGAGGAGGACTGCGAGTTCCGCTGGGACGAGATCGCCGCGGTCGAGACGGAGTCCCCCCGCTTCGGCAAGCGCTACACCGTCACGGTGCACACCCCGGACCGCCGCTGGTTCCCGATCGAGATCGAGGCCCCGGCCCGCTCCCGCTTCAAGGAGTGGGACGAACAACTGGACGCGGTCCTGGACGCGTACTTCGAGGAGGCCTGACTTCTCGGCCGCTCACGACGTCGGGGCGACCAGCATGTGCTCGGTACCGAGCCTGTCGGCGAGGGTGTCCGTGTGCATGCTGGTCTCACCGTCCGACCAGCGGATGACGAGGTCGTCCGTGGTCGAGTTCACCGTCTGTCCACCGCACCATGAGGTCCCACTTCTGGTTCCCCGAGAACTCGCCGATGGTCCGGTCCGCCGTCCAGTACAGCGTTTCCGCACAGCGGCGTTGCTGAGGAACGTCAAGCAGCGGACAGGCGAGGCGATCGTGCGCATCCTCAGGGCCGCGTGGTCGGCGCTTCCGCCCCTGCTGCCCCTCGGCCGGTTCGGCCTCGCCCCGCCGTGCCGGCGGCCTCGCTCCCGCTGCACACCATCGCCTGCGACGCACGCCCGGCACCTAGCCGGTCCTGCTGACCGGAGCCGGCGACACGTCCCACCCGTACCGGTGGGCACGGGTACGTGTGGCTCCCGCCGACGCGGCGGACCGCACCGGCAGTGACCGTCTCCCGTCGCACCCTGCGTCTGATCCTGACCCTGCACGGCCTGATCGGGCTCGTCGACACCGCCGAACTCCTCGCGGCGGAGCTGTGCCCAACGCCGTACGGCACACGAAGGGGCCGGCCGCGCTCAGGGTGCGCCGCAATGGTCAAGGCATGCGCCGACTACTGGGGCTGGCAGCCCTCGGCGGGGTTCGGCAAGCGGGGCAAGTTCGCGTGGGCACGGCTCACCACCGCCTAGCTCGGTGATCTGCGTCCGAGCGCCCCCGTCCACCGGGTTCAGTGGAACGGAAGTGTCAGCCAGGGGCTGTCCGGGTCCGACATCAGGAGTTGGTGGAGGTCGGCCACGTCCGTGTACCACGTGCCGAACTCCTCGTCGTCGAAGTGGAGGCAGCGGCCGAGGATGTAGCCGGCGGCGAAGTCGCGCCAGGACTTGTAGGACCTCGCCGAGAGCCGGCCGGCCTCGATCACAGCCCTCTCGGCTTCCGGCAGGGAGCAGTAGCGGGAGGCCAGGCCCCAGCGGGCCATGCCGGAGGCGCGGCCGAAGTTCCAGGCGTCGACGGAGGTCACGAACCGGTTCTCGTCGAGGATGCCGTCGGCCCGGAAGCGGGCCTCGTAGCGGGTGATACGGCCGATGAGGTGCTGGACGCCCTTGATGCGCGCCTCGGTCTCGGCCTCCGGGACGGTGGGGGTGGTGGTGACCCCGTCCGGGGTCAGGACGGTCCGGCCCTCGGCGCGGTCCCGGAGTATCCGGGCGACAGCGTCACGCCAGTACGCGGTGTCGACGTGGCCGCCGAAGTCACGGGCGATGGTGCGGCGCACGTTCAGGGCGAACTCCCAGACGGGGTTGGCGCCGTCCGGGTCGAGAAGGGAGCCCTGCTGTTCCTGCCACTCCTCCCGGCTGCCGACGCCCCACCACTCCTGCAGGGCGCTGCGTTCGAGGGGGTACCCGTTGCCGTGGTGGGCCATCGCGTTCCAGGGGAATCCGTAGCGCACGATCAGGAGCGCACCGCAGGCGAGCCCGTGTGCGACGGGGCCCTTCAGCGGGCCGCCGAACCGGATCGTCCGCACCCTCGGCCGGTTCACGGGACCCTGCGACCGGTGCTGGGACCACGCGCCGGAGTGGGGCGGGGCGCTGGGCAGGAACGCCTCGCACGGGCTGCCCGGGTTGACCACGATCATCGCGGGATCGCTCGGCTGCCACACCCGGGCGAACCAGCCGAGGCTTTGCCAGTCGAGCACCCGGTGCGGGTCCGGCGCGGGCAGCATGCCCTCGGTGAACACGGGCCAGATCCGGACGCCGGGCACCCGGGGGTCGTGCCCGAACACGGGGATGGTCTTGCGCGGTTCGGCGTCCGCGCCGTCGCGCCGTATCTCGAAGTACAGCCTGGTGTCCGCGAGGGCGTTGAAGTAGGCCGTCCAGTCCTCCCGCGACTTGGCCTCCAGCAACGCCTGCTCGATCTGCGACGGCGGCGTCCAGGCCGGCGGCGCGGCAGGCCCGAATGCGGCGGGCGGCGGGCCGAACGACATGTGCTGTCCTCTTCAACCTGTCGGTGTCAACGACGACTTGTCGTGCCTGATCACGCTATCGACCAGGGTTCACCGCCTCCGCGTGAGGTGTATCTCCGTGGCTCTTGGACGAGCCCCGCGCATAGGGTGACCTCCGATTGGTCGTTCCCGCGACGCCTGACCAGCGTCGGAGCACGGGCGGCGGCCGGATCTACGGAGGGAACAGACGTGAAGAAGATCCCTGGCCGCCGGGCGGCCCGGGCCGGCGCCACAGCCGTGCTCGCGGCGGCGGTACTGAGCGGCACCCCCGCGACGGCACTTGCCGACGACGGCGCGCCCAGGCTGACGTATTCCGGTCCGCTCACGGAGATCACGGTCGGTGGCGAAGTCGAGTTCTCCGCGTGGAACGTGCATGCCGGGACGGACAAACTGGTCGTGAGTTCGCCGGCACTCGACGCGCCGGTCCAGCTCGTCCCGGCGAAGGGCGTACAGGGCTTCTTCGTCGAGAAGGACTCGATGCCCGCGGTGGGCACCCGCGACGACATCGCCCCGGGAACCTATCCGGTCACCGCGAAGGCCGACGGCCATGTCGTCGCCACCACCCGGCTCACCGTGACCGCGCGGCACGCGACGCCGCAGCGCCGCTTCGTCGTCTACCCGACCGACGCACCGGCGTGCGACAGCACCCCCACCTTCGTGCGGCCCGGCCGTGACGCCTATGTCGTGCTGACCCTGGAGCCGACGGACACGGCCACCGGCGAACCGACCGTCACCTCACGGGCGTTCCGGCACGCCGTGCACCTGAAGGAGGGGGGCGTCGGCCTGGACCGCTGCCTCGGCGATGACGGCGCCACCGTCTACCAGGGGCGCGCCCAGGTGCCGGACGACCTTCCGCCCGGCGAGTACGACATGACCGTGGCAGGCCGCTCCGGGCGCCAGGCCATCGTCCAGAAGGTGATCGTGGCCGGGGAGGCCGCCGCCCACGACGACGCCGGTTCCTGGCCGGTGGTCGGCGGCGCCGCCGCGGCGGCGGTAGTGGTCGCCGGCGTGGGATTCGTCGTGTGGCGCAGGCGGCGGAAGACCGCCGGCGCCTCCTGAGAAGCAACTCCCTCGCGGCCCCTCGGTCCGTTCGGGCCGGGTGCCGCCACCTCCTGACGCAGAAGGATGACCTTGCGTAGCCTGCACCATCGAATACGCCGAGCAGCGGTCGTGGCGGCGAGCGTCACCGTGTGTCTGCCGGCCGCGGTCGGCCCCGCGCACGCGGACGCCGGCCCCGGCACCGGGACCGCGCGCTCCACCGCCCCGGCGGCCCCGACCGGCCGTACCGGCACCCCCGACCCCGGCTGGACCGACGCGGACGCGATCCGGTTCTGGACTCCCGCCCGCATGGCCTCCGCGACCGACCCCGCACGGCCGTCGGTGCCGCGGGGCCAGGGCACGACGCCCCCGAAGTCCACGCTCCGGGGCAGCGGTTCCGCCGCCGGCATCACCGTGGAGCACTTCCCGGGCGTCAAGTCCGTCGGCGTGCTCTTCTCGTACAAGGAGGAGCCGACGACGGGGGAGTTGCGCGCGCACTCCTGCACCGCGAGCGTCGTGGACAGCCCGGGCCACAACCTGATCCTCACCGCGGCCCACTGCGGCGGCGGGCATCATTCCGTGTTCGTCCCGAACTACGACAACTCCAAGACGCTGGCCGCGCAGCACTACGGGTTCTTCCGCGTCGACAAGTGGTTCACCGACCCTCGGTACGACCGCCCGAACACGAAGGACCGGACGTCCGATCTGGACTTCTCCTTCGCGGCACTCGCCGACTCGTCCAAAGGCGCGAAGGTTCAGAACGCGGTGGGCGGCGCCAACCGGCTCGTGCGCACGCCCTCGTTCAACGACAACGTGACGATGGTCGGCTACCCCAAGAAGGCACACGACTCGGCGGACCGGGCCGTCCGCTGCCCCACCCAGACCTGGGCGCTGCCCCACCTCTACCAGATCCAGGCCGTCTGCCACGGCATGTACGGCGGCACCTCCGGCGGCCCCTGGTTCTCCAAGGTCGACTGGGCCAAGGGCACCGGCGACATCATCGGCAACGTGGGCGGCTACAACGGCGGCGGCAACGACGCCAACGTCGACTGGCTCACCTACAGTCCGGTCCACGGCGACCAGTTCTTCCGGCTGTACGACGACGCGAAGAAGAACCGGGCGGTCAAGCGCCCCGACCCCTACGTGCAACCGCCGCTTCCGTACTCGATGGGCGGCGGCCGGACCTGGCAGCACGCCGCCCTGATGGCGTCGGGCGACTTCAAGGGCAAGGGCCGTAGCGACATGATCGTGGTGTGGTCGGACGGCGAGGTCACGCTCTACGACAGCGACGGCAACGGCGGCTTCGACAGCGAGCGGCGACTGCTGGCCGCCAACTCCGCCTGGACGAAAGCCAGGACCATCACAGCCGGTGACTTCACCGGTTCGAACAAATTCGACCTGATGGTCCGCTGGGCCGACGGAGAGGTGACCCTGTACGGGGACGTCGGCTCCCGGGGCCTCGACTGGGCCGGCACCCAGATGATCAAGCCCAACAAGACCTGGACGAACGCGACCCAGATCGCGGCCGGCCGATTCGCGGCGACCAAGTACGTCACCGACCTGATGGTCCGCTGGGCCGACGGGGAGGTCACCCTCTACACCGGGGTCGGCGCCGGTACGTTCGGCAAGGAGCACCAGCTCGAGAAGCCCAACGGCACCTGGAAGAACGCCACCCTCCTCACCGCCGGCGAGTACTCCGGCCACCAGAAGTGGGACCTCATGGTGCGCTGGACCGACGGCGAGCTCGACAACTACGTCGGCACCACCACCTCGGGCCTCGGCACGGAACGGCGCATCCTGAACCCCAACAAGCTCTGGACCCATGACACGGTGATGACCACCGGCGACTTCACGTCGAACCACCGCACCGACGACCTCGTCATCCGCTGGTCGGACGGCGAGACCACGATGTACCCCGACACCCGAGCCGACCACCTCGGCCCGGAACACAACCTGGTCCCGCGGGCATGACGCACGACAACGCCCGGGCCCCCAGAGGGAGGGGCCCGGGCGTCGCTCTGTCGGCAGGAGTCGAGCGGAGCGCTACCGCTACGGCATCGCGTGTACGTGCGCGCCCACCGAGTTGGACCACGCGTTGCCCGCCGTGGCGTCCCAGTTGGTCGACCAGGTCATCGCGCCGCGCAGGTCCGGGTAGGTCTTGGACGGCTTGAAGGTGCCGCAGTTGGTGCCCTTGCTCAGGCAGTCCAGGGCGTTGTTGACCACGGTCGGGGAGACGTAGCCGCTGCCGGCGCCGCTGGTGGAGGCCGGGAGGCCGAGGCCCACCTGGGAGGGGGAGAGGCCGCCCTGGAGCTGGATGCAGGCGAGGGCGGTGAGGAAGTCGACCGTGCCCTGGCTGTAGACCTTGCCGTCGCAGCCCAGCATGGAACCGCTGTTGTAGTACTGGGTGTTGACGACGGTCAGGATGTCCTTGATGTTCAGGGCGGTCTGGAAGTAGCCGGCGGACGTGGACTGCATGTCGATCGTCTGCGGGGCCATGGTGATGACCAGGTTCGGGCCCGCCTTCGCCGACAGGGAGCGCAGCGCCTGCGTCATGTAGGTCGGGTTGATGCCGTTCTCCAGGTCGATGTCGACGCCGTCGAAGCCGTACGTCTGCATCAGGGAGTAGACGGAGTTGGCGAAGTTCGCCGCCGACGTGGAGTCGCTGATGGACACCGTGCCGTTCTGGCCGCCGATGGAGATGATCACCTTCTTGCCGGCCGCGTGCTTGGCCTGGATGTCCGCCTTGAACTGGTCGACGGTGTAGCCGTTCAGGCCCTTGGAGTCGAGGGTGAAGGACACCGCGCCCGGGGTCGTCGTCGCGTCGGCGAAGGCCACGGCGATGATGTCGTACGCCGACTGGACGTCGGACAGCTTCTGGACGGTGGCGCCGTTGTTGAAGTTCTGCCAGTAGCCGGTCACGGCGTGCTTGGGCAGCGTGCCGCCACCGCCGTCGCCGCCTCCGCCGCCGGTCGGGGACGTCGTCGCCGAGACCGCCGCCGACTTCGCCGACTCACCGGCCGCGTTGGTCGCCGTGACCTGGAAGGAGTAGGACGTGGAGGCCGTCAGCCCGGCGACCGTGGCCGAGGTGCCGGACACCGCCGTCACCTTGCTGCCGTCGCGGTAGACGTTGTAGCCGGTCGCGCCGGAGACGGTGTTCCAGGAGAGGGAGACCGAGGAGGACGTTGTGCCGGTGGCCTTCAGACCGGAGGGCGCGGCCGGGAGAGTGGGGGACGGGTCGCCGCCTCCGCCGCCGTCGGGGCCGTAGACCGAGACGTCGTCCGCGTAGTACGCCGGCTGGCCGTACCAGCCGTGGGTGTAGACCGTGACCGAGGTGGTCGAGGAGCCGGTGGTGAAGCTCGTGGAGAGCTGCTTCCAGGTGGAGGCGTCCGGCGTCCACGTCGAGACGTCCGTGGTGCCCGTGCCTGTCACGCCCAGGTAGGTGTAGGCGCCCTGGACCCACGCGCTCAGCGTGTACGTCGAGTTGGGCTTGACCGCGACCGTCTGGCTGCACTGGGCGTCGTCCTGGCCGGCCGGGGTCGCCTTGAGGGCCGAGCTGCCGGCATGCACCGGGGAGGAGACGGTCGTACCGCTGCCCGCCGAGCAGGTCCAGCCGGACAGGCCCGACTCGAAGCCGGCGTTCGTGGCGTTGTTGACGTCCGCCGCGGCGGCGGGGGTCGCGGCGAGGCCCGCGACCGAGAGGGCCAGCGCGGTGGCCGCCGACCACATGCCGATCCGTCGTCTGCGGGGTGGTCTGGGCAGTCCGGGCATGCCTGACACGCGGTCCACTGGGGCCTCCGGTGGGGAAGTAGGCAGGGAGTGGGGCAGGGAATCGTGCGGGGAGAGGTTCCTTGAGACGAACTACAAGTTGGTCCAGACCAATCTCGCTGTCAAGAGGTCCAGACCAAAACCATCTCCGCCCCGATGCTCAACCTGTCCGGTTTTGGCGGGACTTGCCCCCAGAGAGTTCCACGCGAGCTACACAAACGCTGTTCTCCGGTCATCGGGGCGTGGATACAGTGCTCAGGTAGTCACGCAGTGAAGTCGTCCAGGCCCGGCCGCGTGACAGCCGACGGGCCGAGGGGTGTGAAGTAGCGGGGAGCTGCGCGTGCCAACTGCCATTGCCGTGACCAGTGCCGACCTGGCACTGCCGGCCCAGGACGAGCGGACCGTGCCCGCCGTCGTGCTGAGCGGCCTCGACCAGCGACCCCTGGACCACGCCCTCGCCGAACTCCACGGACTCGTCGAGAGCTACGGCCATGTCGTCGTCCTCTGCTCCCAGGCGACCCCGGAGCCGGTCGTACGACGGCTGTACACCCTGCGCGCCCTCCTGGAGAGCGACCGCATCGCCCTGTTCCGGCCCGAGTTGCCGCCGCTAGCCGTCGCCGTCCTCGCCCGCCAGCTGCGCCAGCTCGCGTCCTGCGACATCGGCCCCGGCGTGCTCGCCTCCGCCGGCCGGCTGCTCACCCACTACCTCCACGCCGGCGCCGTCCTCGGCTCCGTCGCCCGGCTGGACCGGGTGTCCGTCGGCCTCAAGGCGCACGCCAAGTCCTGGGTCCCCGGCAGTCAGTTCGCCGTCCTCGCCCACCCGGAGCCGCACCTCGTCAAGGTCGCCGACGGAGCCACCCTCAAGGGACCCGAGTTCAGCACCTGGATGCTCACCGCCAAGGGACAGCTCCAGACCGAGTGGCTCGCCGGCCTGGCCGAGGAGTGGAACGTGCACGGCCTGCGCGAGACACCCCTGCCCGACGAGTCCGAGCGGTGGTGGGGGACCGGCCGGATCGTCGAGTTCTGCAGTTACCTCGGCGACCTCTCCGTCCTGTACCAACTCGTCGCGTCCGTACGCCAGTCCGTCTGCCACTGGTGCGGCATCGACGTCATCGGCGACCGCTGCGTCTTCTGCTCCGCCACCCCGCCCGTGTACGACCCGCCCGCGCCCCGCGCCCTGGAACCGCGCGCCCCCGCCTGACCCTCCCGACGCCCCCGCCACTTCCCGCTCGACCGATTCCCCCAATGAGGTTGCACGGTTCATGAACTCCCGTCAGCGCCGCGGCGTGATACTCCTGATCCTCTCGGTCCTGTGCGCTCTCGGCGCGTTCGCCGGCGTGCTCGCCGTCATCGACGACGTGCAGTCCAAGGTCGGCCCCGAGGTCACCGCCTACCGGGTCAAGTCCCAGGTCAAGCCGTACACCGCGCTGGACGCCGGCCAGTTCGAGAAGATCCGGATGCCCAAGCGGTGGCTGTCGGACAACGCCGTCACCGACCTCGGGCAGATCCACGGCAAGATCGCCGTGACCACCCTGCGCAAGGGCTCCCTGCTCCAGACCGACATGATCGTCGACCAGCCCGCGCTGCAACCCGGACAGCAGGAGGTCGCCATCATGATCGACGCGGCCACCGGGGTCGCCGGCAAGATCACCCCCGGCTCCCGTGTCAACGTCTACGCCACCTTCCAGGGCAAGAAGCAGACCGACCCCGACCAGTCGAAGATCATCGTCACCAACGCCCGGGTCCTCGACGTCGGCCAGATCACCGCCCTGGACCCCGACCACGCCAAGGACCAGCAGCCCACCGAGGCCGTCCCGATCACCTTCGCGCTGTCCACCCTGGACGCCCAGCGCATCACCTACGCCGAGTCCTTCGCCCAGCGGGTCCGGCTCGCGCTCGTCGCCCCCGGCAGCGAGACCAGCGTCCCGGACAAGGACCGCACCTACGAACTCGCGACGGACAAGTGAGAGGCGGCCCGCCATGCCCACCAGGATCCTCCCGGCCGGCGCCGACCCGGACGCCGTCCGCTCCCTGGTCACCCTGCTCAGCCAGCTCCCGGACGCCGAACCGCAGCCGCCCGTGGCCGACTCCACCCAGCTCGTCGACACCCTCGCCCGGCTCGCCGCCGAGTCCGTCGACGAACTCCCCGAGGTCGTCGTCGTCCACGAACTCATCGGCCCCGTCCCCGCGCTGGAGCTGATCCGCGAGGTCGCCCTGCGCTTCCCGGCCGTCGGCGTCATCCTGGTCACCACCGACGCGAGCCCCGGCCTGTTCTCCGCCGCCATGGACGCCGGCGCCCGCGGCCTGGTCGCGCTCCCGCTGTCGTACGACGAACTCGCCAGCCGCGTCCAGGCCGTCGCCCAGTGGTCCACCGGCGTGCGGCGGCATCTCGGGCACGGCGCCGAGGTGTTCGGCGGCGCCGACGGGACCGTCGTCACGGTCAGCGGCGCCAAGGGAGGCGTCGGCGCCACCCTGGTCGCCATCCAGCTCGCCCTCGCCGCCCAGGCCTCCGGCCGGCCCACCGCGCTCGTCGACCTCGACCTCCAGGCCGGCGACATCGCCTCCTACCTCGACGTGCAGTTCCGCCGCTCGGTCGCCGACCTCGCCACCATCACCGACCTCTCCCCCCGCGTCCTCGCCGACGCCGTCTTCCGCCACGACACCGGAGTGGCCCTCCTGCTCGCCCCCGCCGAGGGCGAGCGCGGCGAGGACGTCACCGAGCGCGCCGCCCGCCAGCTCCTCGGCGCCCTGCGCTCCCGCTACGAGGTCGTCGTCGTCGACTGCGGCGCCCAGCTCGGCGCGGCGAGCGCCGCCGCCGTCGAACTCGCCGACACGGCCCTGCTGGTGGCCACGCCCGACGTGATCGCCGTACGCGCCGCCAAGCGGACCGTGCGCATGTGGGACCGGCTGCAGATCCGCAAGGCCGAGGAGACGACCGTCGTCGTCAACCGGCACACCCGCACCACCGAGATCCAGCCCGCCCTGGTGCAGCGCATCACCGGCACCGCGCTGGCCCGCACCGCCGTCCCCGCCCACTTCAAGGAACTCCAGGCCGTGGTGGACGCGGGACGCCTGCACGAACTGGACTCCAGGAGCACGGTCAAGCAGGCGTTGTGGACCCTCGCCGGAGAACTGGGGCTCGCGAAGGCACCGGAGACCGGCACCGCCTCGCACCGGGGCGCGGGTCGCGGCTCAGGCCGCGGCTCGGCTCGCGGCTCCGTCGGCTTCCGGCGGCGCAAGGAGGTGTGACGGGTGAGGCGAAGGCCGGGAGGCGACCGGGGGCAGGTGAGCGTCGAGCTGCTCGGGATGACCCCGCTGATCATCCTGACGCTGGTGCTGATGTGGCAGTGCGTCCTCGTGGGATACACCTTCACCCTCGCGGGTAACGCTGCCGACGAGGCCGTACGCGCGGGCACCGCCACGGCACCCGGCGGACGCCAGGCCGCGTGCGAGGCGGCCGGACTGAGGAACCTGTCGTCGGCATGGAGGGGGGACGCCACCGTGAGCTGCGGCGGATCCGGCTACGTGACGGCCGACGTCTCCCTGAAAGTCCCCGTCCTCTTCCCCGGCGTCGTCTCCTTCCCCGTCACGGTGCACGGCCACGCCGGCGCCGTGGAGGAGGTGAAACAATGACGCCGTACACCCGCGAACGCGGGCTGCGTGACGCCGGCCAGGTCGCCGTCGAGTACCTCGGGTTCATTCCGGTCCTGCTGATCGTCGCCCTCGCCGGCATCCAGATCGGCGCCGTGGCCTACGCCGCCGAACAGGCCGGCACGGCGGCCCGCGCAGGGGCCCGGGCGGCATCGCTGCGGGAGTCGTACGCACAGGCCTGCGCGGACGCCGTCAGCGGACCGCTGGACGTGTCGTGCTCCGCGGCCGAGGGCGGCGGCACGGTCACCGTGACGGCCGCCGTCCACATCCCCAAGGTCCTCCTGTGGGACTTCGGGGAGGCCCGCAAGACGGCCACCATGCCGCTCGACCACTGAAGGGCAGGGCAGCAGATCATGAGCCTGCGGGCACGCGTCAACTCCCCCGAGGAGCACGGCAGCCGGGGCGAGGACGGCCACCTCGTCGCCTCCTACCGCGCCAAACTGCTGGAGGAGATCGACCTCGCGGAGATGAGCGCGCTCGCCGCCGCCGACCGCCGGGCCCGGCTGGAGCGGGTGCTCGGCCACATCATCAGCCGCGAGGGCCCCGTCCTGTCCACGGTGGAACGGTCCCAGCTGATCCGCCGCGTCGTCGACGAGGCGCTCGGCCTCGGCATCCTCGAACCGCTGCTGGAGGACGCCTCCATCACCGAGATCATGGTGAACGGCCCCGACGCCATCTTCGTCGAACGCGGCGGCCGCGTGGAACAGCTGCCCCTCCGCTTCGTCTCCGCCGACCAGCTGATGCAGACCATCGAACGCATCGTCTCCACCGTCAACCGTCGCGTGGACGAGTCGAATCCCATGGTCGACGCCCGCCTGCCCTCCGGCGAACGCGTCAACGTCATCATCCCGCCGCTGTCCCTGACCGGCCCCATCCTCACCATCCGCCGCTTCCCGCGCTCCTTCACCCTGAAGGAACTCGTCGGCTTCGGCTCCCTCGACGAGCACATGGTGTTCCTGCTGGCCGGCCTCGTGCAGGCCAAGTTCAACATCATCGTGTCCGGCGCCACCGGCACCGGGAAGACCACCCTCCTCAACGCCCTCTCCGGGCTGATCCCGGCCCACGAACGCATCATCACCATCGAGGACTCCGCCGAACTCCAGCTCCAGCAGTCCCACGTGGTCCGCCTGGAGTCCCGGCCGCCCAACGTCGAGGGCAAGGGCCACGTCACCATCCGCGACCTGGTCCGCAACTCGCTGCGCATGCGGCCCGACCGCATCGTCGTCGGCGAGGTCCGCGGCGGCGAGTCCCTCGACATGCTCCAGGCCATGTCCACCGGCCACGACGGCTCCCTCGCCACCGTCCACGCCAACAGCGCCGAGGACGCCCTCACCCGGCTGCAGACCCTCGCCTCCATGTCCGACGTCGAGGTCCCCTTCGTCGCCCTGCACGACCAGATCAACAGCGCCGTCGACGTCCTCGTCCAGCTCACCCGGTTCGCCGACGGCGCCCGGCGCATCACCGAGATCGCCCTCCTCGACAGCCACGGCGGGGAGCCGTACCGGCTGGCCACCGTCGCCCGGTTCGACGCGCGGCCCATGACGCACGACGGCCGCGTCCACGGCACCTTCCAGTACTTCCCCCTGCCCCGCCGCACCGCCGACCGCCTCTACATGGCGAGCCAGCCCATCCCGCAGGCCTTCGGCGTCGCCCACCACGCGGACCAGCTCGCCACCCGAGAAGCCAGGTAGGCCGACACCCATGGAACTCCACACTCTCGTCCAGCTCACCACCGGCGTCACCCTGCTGACCTGCGTCCTGGCGGTGCTCGGCCTGCACACCTACGCCGCCGGACGCGCCCGGCGCGCGGAACTGGTCGAACGGCTCACCCACACCGGCACGCCCCCCGTCACCGGCCGCCGTCGCCGCTTCCGCGACCTCGACCGCCGGCTGCGCCGCACCCGCCTCGGCCACCGGCTGGAAATCCGCCTCGCGGCCACCGGCCTGGACATCACCCCCGGCGAGTTCTTCGCCGGCATGCTCGCCGCGGTCGCCGCCCTCTGGATCATCGGGCAGGCCACCCTCGCCCCGTTCTTCGGGCCCCTCGCCGGCCTCCTGGGCATCGGCGCCGCCGTCCAGTTCCTCAACTGGCAGCGCCAGAAACGCATCGAACGCTTCATCAACCAACTCCCGGAACTGGCCCGCATCCTCGCCAACGCCACGCAGGCCGGCCTCGCCCTGCGCACCGCCATCGGCATGGCCGCCGAAGAACTGGAGGCCCCCGCCGGCGAGGAACTGTCCAAGGTCGCCGACCAGCTCGCCATCGGCCAGTCCATGGAGGACGCCCTCGGCGAACTCGCCGACCGCCTGCCCTCCCGCGAACTCGTCGTCCTCGTCACCACCCTGGTCCTGTCCAACCGCGCCGGCGGCCAGGTCGTCTCCGCCCTGCGGAACCTCACCGAGACCCTGGAGGAACGCAAGGAGACCCGGCGCGAGATCCGCACCCAGCTCTCCCAGGTGACCATGACGTCGTACGCCGTCCCCGTCCTCGGCATCGGGGCGCTGTTCCTGATGAACGGCGTCAAGGACGGCGCCCTGGAACGGATGACCGGATCACCCGTCGGCCAGGTGTGCGTGATCGTCGCGTTCGCCCTGTACGCCGTCGGCTTCGTCCTCATCCGCCGCATGAGCCGCATCGACGTGTGAGGGGACGGCCGAGATGACACTCGTAGGACTCCTGCTGGCCCTCCTCATGGCCCTCGGCGTGTGGGGCGCGTTCGCCGGCATCCGCATGTACCGCGCCGACGCCAAGCTTCCCACCGACCTGGTCCTCGCCCTGGAGGTCGGCTCCACCCGCACCGGCGCGGTCGACTCCCTCGTCGACCGCATGGGCATGCGCTACGCCCCCACCGTGCTGCGCCTCATGGGCCCCCGCCTCGTCGCCAAGTACCGCCGCAGGATCGACCTCGCGGGCAACCCCGGGGGCCTCACCCTCGACCGCTACGCCGCCCGCCGCGCGGTCTACGGCGCCCTCGGCGGCGTCGGCTTCCTGGTGTTCCTGCTGCGCGGCCAGTGGTTCGTCGCCCTGCTCCTGCTGGCCTTCGGCGCGTTCTGGACGGAGGTCGGCATCTGGTCGGCGATCCGCATCCGCAAGGACGTCATCGAACGGACCCTGCCCGACTTCCTCGACGTCCTCGCCGTCGTGGTCAGCGCCGGCCTCGGCTTCCGGCAGGCACTGGACCGGGTGGCCACGAAGTACGAGGGCCCCTGGGCCGACGAACTCCGCATCACCCTGCGCCAGATGGACCTCGGCATGAGCCGCCGCCAGGCCTTCACCGAACTCCGCCGCCGCAACGACTCCGAACAGGTCGCCATGTTCGTCACCGCACTCCAGCAGGGCGAGGAACTGGGCGCGCCCATCGTCGACACCCTGGTCGCCCTGGCCAAGGACATGCGCCGCACCGACGCGCAGAACGCCCGCAGGAAGGCGGCCCGAGCGGTCCCCAAGGCCACGCTGATGATCACCACGTTCATGGTCCCGGCGACGATGCTGCTCCTGGGAGCGGGGCTCATCCTCGGCTCCGGGGTGGACTTCGGGTCCCTTACGGGGAGGTGAGGGCTGTGACGGTTGTCTGGTTGCGGGAGGCGCCGGGGGCGGGGGCGGGTCCGGTCCCTGAGGCGGAGTGTGCGGGCGCGGCTGGCGTCGCGGTCGCCGAGCCGTCGGAGAAGATCCAGGTCAGGGCGTTGCAGGCGATGTGCCGGCAGGTCTTCGGGTTCCGGCTGGCCATGATCGTGCTGGCGGCCCCGGCGGCCCTGCTGAACGCCGCCCCCGGTCTGGGTGCCCGCCTGGTCGGCGCGGCGGTCGTCGTGACCTTCATGGGGTCGTACGTCCTCTTCCGCGACTGGGAGCGCTTCGGCCCCCTCCTCCTGCGCCACCCCAGCCTCCTCGCGGCGGACACCCTCTTCGGCTCCCTGCTCCTGGTCTCGGCGGGCCCCGAAACCACCCTCGCCTACGTCAGCGTCTGCACCCCGCTGCTGGCCGGGCTCGTCTACAGCTGGCGCGGCGCGGCCTGCTTCGCCTCCCTCCAGGCGCTGATCCTGCTCCTCGTGCACGCCACCCTGAAGTCCGAGCAGGGCGTGAGCGTGGCCGAGTCCCTGCTGCTGCCCGGCCTGTGCGTGATCGCCGGCGCCATGGGCTCGACCCTGCGCAGCCTGCTGCTCCGCTTCGGCGCGGCGACCCAGGCCCTGACGACGGTGCAGGCCCGGCTGGCGGCGACGGAGGCGGTGGCCGCCGAACGGGCCCGGCTGGCGCGGGAGATGCACGACTCGGTGGCCAAGACGCTGTACGGCGTGGCGCTGGCGGCGGACGGTCTGGCGGCGACGGCGGCGAACCCGTCCCCCGACGCCGCCCGTGTGCGCCGGCAGGCCGAGCTGGTGTCCCGCTCGGCGCGGCGGGCGGCGGCGGAGTCGCGCGAGCTGCTGAGGGACCTTCGCGGAGAGGGGGCTCCGGGGGCTCCGGCGGCTTCGGAAACGGCGACGTGCGTCTGGCGTGAACTGAGGTCGATGGCCGTGGACTTCACCGCACGAACGGGCCTGCCGGTCGTCTACGAGGGAGATGCCACGGACACCGCGACCGCTCTCCCACCCCTCCCACCCGTCCCGCCTCCGCTCCTCCGCCACCTCCTGGCGATCACGGGGGAGGCGCTGGAGAACGCCCACCGCCACGCGTCCGCGACCCGGGTGGACGTACGGCTCGGAGTCGACGGCGACCAGCTGCGTCTGGTGATCCGCGACGACGGGCGAGGTCTACGTCCCGGAACCACCCTCGAACACCTCCGCGCCTCCGGCCACTTCGGCCTGCTCGGCATGGTCGAACGGGCGGGTGCTGCGGGCGCCCGCATCCGCATCGGGCGCGGTGAGCACGCAGACGGCACGGAGGTCCGGGTGGACCTGCCGCTGCGTGCGCTGACGTGGCGAGATCCGGCAGTCCCGGCGGTTCCGGCAGTCGCGAACATCCGGGAGTTCGAGAGGAGGACCGCATGAGCGACTGGAACGAAGGGGCGGCGGCCTTTCCGCCGCCCGTGGCCGAGAAGCCGTTGCGGCTGGTGGTGGCCGACGACAACCTCGTCGTCCGGGCCGGCCTCACCGCCCTGCTGTCCGGCCGCGACGACATCACCGTGGTCGCCCAGGCGGCGGACGGCCGTGAGGCGTACGAGGCGACGCTGCACCACCGCCCCGACGTCGTCCTCCTCGACGTCCGCATGCCCGGCGTGGACGGCATCGCCGCGCTGCCCCACCTGGTGCCACTGGCCCCGGTCCTCATGCTGACGTACAGCCACGAGAGGGAGACCGTACGGGAAGCGCTGCGGCTGGGGGCCGGTGGATACCTGGTCCACGGCGAGTTCACGACGGAGCAGTTGGCGAGGGCGGTGCGGGACGTCAGCGAGGGGCGGCCGCATGTGACGCCGGGGGCGGCGGAGGCGTTGGTCGTGGGCCTGCGCTCCGGTGCGAATGCACATGGTGAGCCAGAACAGCCCGCTACTGCAAGGCAACTTTCCGATAACATGCTTTCGCAGTTGCAATCCTCTGTGGGACAGTCGTTCCGGGCGGGGTTCCAACTGAGCGTGCGGGAGGCGGAGATCATGGACCTCATCGCGTCCGGCATGACCAACCAGCAGATCGCCGCGGTCTGCTTCATCAGCGAGAAGACCGTCAAGAACCACATCAACCGCATCTTCGCCAAACTGCAGAGCACGAGCCGGGCCCAGGCCGCGGCGAAGTGGCTGGGGGTGAGCTGAGGTGTCCCTCCGGGGGAGCGGTACGGGGCGGGATTGGGCCTGGAGTTGGGCCCTGGGGCCCTGCGCCCAGGACAGTGATGCGGCTTACGGTGCGTACGCCGGACGGGAACCCAGAGGGGAAGACCATGAGCGATCTGATGCTGAAGTGGGTGGTCGCGGTGCAACGCCGCACCAACGACAGGGGACAGACCGCGGTCGAGTATCTGGGCATCATCGCAGTGGTGGTGGCGATCGTTCTGGCGATGACGGGTACGGACATCGGTCAGACCATCCTCGACAAGATCAAGGCGAAGATCGCCGAGATCACCTGACCCGGCGCCACTGGTACGGCGACGCAGGGCAGGCCTTCCCCATCTACATCACGGTGGTGGCGGGTCTGCTCTTTCTTGCGTTGGCCTATCTGGCGGTGGGCCAGGCCGCAGTCAATCGGAGCGGTGCCCAGACGGCTGCTGACGCGGCGGCGCTGGCGGCGGCCCAGAACGCGCGCGACCAACTGGTGGGAAAGTGGCTGCAGGACCTGCGGGATCCCACCACATGGCAGGACATCTTCGATGGCAAGGTCAGCCTCGACAGCCCCTGCTGGCGAGCGGATCAACTGGCCGCGCAGAACGACGCCCGAGTGGACGCCTGTGATCCGGAGGGCTTGACGTACGAGGTCGACGTGACGACCAACAAGTCCGTCGGCGACTCGGTCGTCCCCGGGACGGAGGACGTCAAGTCGACCGCGTCGGCGACTGCGGAGATCGAGTCGATCTGCACCTTCAAGCTGCCCGGTGACAGCGCGAAGGGTGACTCGTTGCCGGAACTCACCTGCAAGGGCAAGGACTGGAAGCCGGACCCGGACCACCAAGCCGGTCTCCCCAAGCCCGAGGACCTCTTCGACGTCCATCTCGTGGACGGGCAAGCGAACGACTAGTGAAGAAGGAAGCGGAGCGATGAGCATTCGGTTCACTGCGAAGGCCCGCCGAGGGATGGTCGCGCTGACTGTTGCGGCCGGTCTGGCTGTCGGTGTGGCCGGGTGCGGCGGCGGTGGTGGCGACGACGGCAAGAAGCCGGACACGTCCGCATCCGCCTCCAGGAGCGATGGTTCGAAGCCGAGTACTCAAGAAGGCCAGTCGGCACAGCCCCTGGCTGAGCTGAAGGGGCCGAACGGGCTGCTTTTGCAGATCACCTCGGCTCAGCGGGACTCGGGCGGCTTCGTCACCGTGAACGGCAACCTGAAGAACGACAGCGGCGACACTGCCGTCATTCCGTCCAACCTCAGTGGGAACGAAACGGAGATCATCAAAAACGGGAGCTCGCTCGGCGGCGCCACACTGGTCGACTCCCAGGGCAAGAAGCGGTACTACGTCCTGCGGGACACGGACGGACGACCGCTCACCACAACCGGCCTCCCCGCGCTGAAGCCCGGAGAGTCGTTGCCCGTGTTCATGCAGTTCCCGTCCCCGCCGACCACGACCACCGATGTGGGGTTTCAGCTGCCCGGCTTCCCCACCGCCACCATCAAGATCTCCGGGTGAGGCCCCCGTGACCACCACACCCCGCCGGTCCCTCCCCCTCGCCGCCACCCTCCTGGTCGTAGCGGCGCTCTACGGCGTGACCCCCGCTCACGCCGACGACACGGACCCCAGTCAGCCGCCCGACACGGCGCCCTCCGCCGCCGCGCCCGTGAAGGTGGACCCGACCGACCCCGATCTCAAGCTCCCCGAGGGGGCCACGCTCGCCACGCCCAAGGTGCTGGACATCAAGTCGGTCGTGGAGGACCAGAGCGGGGACGAGCGGCGGGAGGACACCAACGCCGACGTCACCTTCGCGCTGCAGGCCGAGGTGCTGTTCGGCAAGGACAGCGCCAAGCTGGGCGGCGAGGCCAAGGCCCGGATCGCGACCATCGCCGGGGAGATCAAGAAGCAGAACGCGACCCAGGTCCGCGTCTTCGGTTTCACCGACAACCTCGGTTCGTCCGCCCACGGAGACGTCCTGTCCAAGCAGCGCGCCGACGCCGTACAGGCCGTCCTGGACCAGGACCTGAACGACCCGAGCGTCACCTTCGAGGTCCGCGGCTACGGCGAGCAGTACCCGATCGCCGACAACTCCACCGAAGCCGGCCGGAAGAAGAACCGCAGGGTCGAGATCTCCTTCCCCCGCACGGAAGGGCAGTGAGCGGGAGAAGGACGGCGACGGCAGGTCCGATACGCCGTGCCGGCGCCGCCCACCTCGTACTCGAACCAGATCCGGTGCGTGCCGTCCGCGTCGACCGCCATGCCGCCGGCACCTCGGATCCCGGCCAGCTCCCCGGTGCCGCTGCGCGGGACGATCACGAAGAACTCGGCGTCTCTGTCCTCCCCGAGGGTGGTGGCGGAGTGGGCGAAGTTGAACGCCCCGCTCCGCCCCTGCAACGCCCCGTCGAAGGACTCCATCGCGACATACGTACCCGTCCCGCTGCCCTGGTCGTACGCGGCGGTGAACAGCGTCCCGGACACCCCGGAGACCTCACCCTCGTACCGCTTCCGCATGGTGGCCACACCGACGGGCACCGCCGTCTCGACCGCCGGCTCCGGCATCCGCACGGGCGCGGGCGTGAAGTCCTCGACCTTGAACGTCCCTGAAGCTCTCATGCCTGCCGATGCTAGGCCGTACCACTGACAACGCCCGCGAGGTCAGCTCGTGTGGTCGGCGGCCGGCGCCGGCGCCGGCGCGGGCGCCCAGGCGCCGAGCCCGTGCGGCGGGAACCGTCGCATCAGCTCGTCCGCCTCCGTGTGCAACGCGCGCCGCTTCCTGACCCACCACACCATGAGCCAGATGATGGCCGGCACCAGCAGGGAGAAGAAGACGAGGGGCGCGATGAGCGCCGTGTTCTCGGTGTGGACCAGGTCGACGGCCATCGAGATCACGCCGAACAGACCGGCCACGACAGCCGGGACGAGCCTGAGCAGATTCTGCTCGTTCTTGATCAACTCGGCGTGGTTGCGGACCGCGCGGGCGCTGGCCCCGTGGAAGGCGGGGTGCTGGGCGGCCACCTCGAACGGCGTACCGGGCGCCACGGCCTCCCAGCGCGCAGCCGGGTCCGGGTCCGGCACGAACACCCGCCGCCGTACGGATTTGTGGCCCAGTGTCTTCAGGTGGCGGTACCCGTAGGCGGTGGCGAGCCGGCTCGCCTGCTCGGGCAGCAGCTGCGTGGTCCGGATCACGACCTCGGGGCGACCGTCGAAGAGGTGGGCATACACGCCGGGCCTGAGCCGGCGGGCCTCCGCCATCCGCTCCCCGGACGTCCCCCGCGCCTCGCTGACCACCACACAACTCCTGTCGACCTGCGAGCCTGTCGACCCGTCATGCACGCGCTACAGGGTAACGGCCACCTTGGTCCCCACCCGTAGGCCCCACCGCGCCATGGCCCCCGTCTCCGACTCCAGCACATGCCGGGAACGGAGGCGGGGCCGGCCCAGGCGGCCCGGTCTCATCGTGCGTACGGCGATGACGGTGAGGTTGCGGTCGAGGTACGCCACGTCGATGGGGATGCGCATGCGGAACGTGTGGATGGACCCGGCGGGGGAGAGGAGCAGCGCGCCGTCGACCGAGTCCCGGCCCAACAGCCCTTTGGTGCGGGCGCGGTAACTGGTCGCGATCTCCAGGGGGACGGCGACGGCTGGTGCCCCGCCCCCCGTGCCGTGCACCACCAGCGTTCCCCGGCCGTCCCGCCAGCGAGCCATGTCCGGTCACCTCCCTGGCACACCGTACCCAGGCGCCGCGTCCCTCGTTGTGGATCACGGAAGGTACGGCGAGGGGACCGGGTGGATGGCTGAGCGGCTGGCCGTTGATGACGACGAACTCGGCCACTTCATGAAGCTGCTGAAGCAGTCGAGCGACTCCCTGAAGGGCATGCGGAAGGCCCTCGGCGACGCGACGGTCAGCGGTCTCGGCACGGAAGACCTGGATTCCGCATGCGAGGACTTCCAGGACGACTGGAAGTACGGCGCCCACCAGATCGGGCAGCAGACCGAGGACCTCGCCAAGATCATCGGCCAGAGCAAGGACAGCTACCGCGAGGTGGACAAGGCGCTGGAGGCCGCGCTGCGGAAGACCGGGCGGGGCAGCGCGTGAGGTACGTCCACCTGGGGTTCGACCCCGCACCTGGCAGCACGGACACCGTCCGCGACCTGCACGACAAGCTCGCGGAGTGCGCCAAGGTCCTGGGCGAGACGCACGAGCGCGTCACCAAGCTGCTGGACGGCAGCTACTGGAAGGGCGACGCTGCCGTCGCGTTCCGCGAACAGCTTTCCGGGGGTCCGCTGCCGCTCGACCTCAAGGACGCCGCGCACTCCCTGCACAAGGCCGCCCGGCACTTGGGCAGTTGGCAGGGCGAACTCGACGAGTTCCAGCGCCGGGCCAAGCGGCTGGACAGCGACGCGAAGGACGCGCGGGTGGCCATGGATGCGGCGAAGCGGCACGGCGGCGAGGAGAGGGTGACCGAGGCACAGAGTGACCTCGACAAGGTCATCGCCAAGGCGAAGGAACTGGCCGGCGAGCACGAGGAGCGGGCCGGGTACCGGGCACGGAAGATCCGGGCCGCCACGAAGAAGCTGGCGCCGCATGAGCCCGGGGCGTGGGACAAGTTCACCGACTGGCTGGACGACAACCTCCCCGACATCCTCAGCGCCTGCGCGGCGGTACTCGGCGTGATCGCCCTCCTCGGCCTGACGGCCGTCGCCCCTTGGGTGCTGTTTCTGGCAGCGGGGTTGTTGAGCGGGGTGGCTTTCGGATTGAGGGTCAGCGACCCCGAGGTCTTGGCGTCTTTGGAGGACGGGTTCGCGAAGGGGGAGTTGGATGTCGACTTCTGGAGTAACGCGCTGGGAGTCACCGGGGACCTCTTGGGGATGCTTCCCGGGGCGGGAGCTGTGGCCAAGGGAGGCTTCCTGGGGCTCAGGGCCCTTGGGCGGTCCGGCGAGCTGTTGTCCTTGGCAGGAGAGGGGGACGAGGCGCTGAGTCTGGGACAGACGGTCGCGCGGGTCGGCACCAATGTCAGGACGTCGGTCAAGGCGGTTGGTGCCTCCGTTAAGGCCGAGGCCTCTACGGCGGAGGGCGCCGTGAGTATGTTTTCCCACCCGAGGGTGTTCGGCGGGAGGCTGGCGCCGATCGTGGAGAAGATCGACGCGCCTGCGACCTATCTGGGAGCGGGCACTGCGGTGTACGGGGTCGCCAGCAGCCTCGCAGACGGCCTCGACAACGACACGACCAAGGCCACCAGCAATGTCCTCGACGGAACCAGGACTGTCGGTGTCGACCTTCCGGCGACCGCAGGTGCCCTTCACTTCCTGCTGCGGGGAGCGCAGACAGCACCATGACCAGTCCTCTCTACATGATCGACGAATCGGCTCTCAGCGAGGATGCCGATGTCTGGTTCGTCCTCCCGCCTGGTTTCGTCCCACTTCCGCTTCGGGAACTGGCCATTGCGGAGCAAAACCCGGCGATGGCCGGCCGGCTGGGAGACGCATTGCGTCCGCTGTTCGAAGCCAGCGCCGACGCCGCCGCCAGGCAGCGCCTGTTGACGGCTTTCGGTCCTGTTCTACGGATGGCGCAGGTCCTCTTGTCGGTCGACACGGTGCATTGCTGTGTCGGCCTGCACGTGGACGACGTCGGGGACGGCGATCTGCTGCTCTCCATGTTCACGCTCACGTGGAAGGCTACGAATTGGGCGCCGCGCAGGGTTCTCGTGGCTCGCGCTCTTGCGGGAGCGCAGGGCACTGAGTACAGGGAAAGACTCGATTTGCCGTGTGGCCCTGCCGCGTTCGTCCAATCGAGGCTGACAGGGCCACCCGAAGTGGGGCCGGTAGCGGGCAGGCAACTGCTTCAGGTGACGGCGCATGTTCCGTGCACTGAAGGGCGCCGAATCGCGATACTGACGCTCGCCACGACTGCGACTGAGCGTGCGCAGGAGTACCGCTGTCTACTCCGGGATATCGCACGATCGGTCAGTTTTGAGAATCCATTCGCGGACCCGCGCAACGAGGAGTGACATGGCCCCTACGCACTACCCGACGGCGTGGGACGATCCAGCCTCCCGCCGTGCCTGGACGAAGCTCATCGGCTGCGCGGTGCTCGGCCAGATTCTGTGGGTGGCTGCCTGGGTGGGCCTGCTGGCGTCGTACGTCATCCTGTCAGCCACGTGGACGCTGTGGCTCTTCTTCGTGCCGTTGCTTTACACGTTCTACCGAGTCTTCCTGCAGCGCATCTACATCGGCACCGCGCTGCACGCGCGCCGTATCCTGCGTGAGCACCCTTGGCAGGTCTTCGAGGACCTGGCCAGCGACGTCGGCAACCTCCCGGGAGTCCGTCCCGGTTATGTGTGGCTACAACTCCCTGACCCTCAAGCACCGACTGAACACGTGACGATGGTGATGCATTCTCACGTGAGGTCGATGTGGTGGGGACGCTTGAGTAAACGCGCCTCTCCCCACCGCAAAGTCCAGGTCCGCCAGATCTGGTTCGCCGGGGATCCGAGGGTCGCCGGGGTGATCGCGGTGCCCGGGCCTCGGCACTTCTATGTCCTCACCCAGACCGTCAAGAACAGCACGAACCCCGAATCCCGGCCCGAGGAATCAATGGAGTTGTGATCGCTCCTCGCCGTGGACTAGGACTGCACCATGACTGGACTCGGTGCTGTCTTCCGGCCGCAACTGCCCCCAGAACGCCTTCGTGCGGTAGCCGAGCTCGCTGATGGCGTCGGTCTCGAAGAGCTGTGGCTGTGGGAGGACTGTTTCCGGGAGGGCGGGGTCTCGACGGCCGCCGCCGCGCTCGCGTGGACCGAGCGGGTGCGGGTCGGGGTCGGGCTGTTGCCCGTCCCGCTGAGGAATGTGGCGGTCACCGCGATGGAGGCAGCCTCGCTGGAGCGGATGTTCCCGGGGCGGGCCATCCTCACCCTCGGGCACGGAGTGCAGAGCTGGATGGGGCAGGTGGGAGCACGTGCCGCCTCACCGCTCGGCCTGCTGGGCGAGCACCTCGACGCTCTGCGCGCCCTGTTGCGCGGGGAGCGCCTCACCGTGAGCGGGCGGTACGTCACCCTGGACGCCGTCGCACTCGACTGGGCACCGCAGCGTCCGGTCGAGGTGTTCGCCGGGGGCACCGGACCCCGCACACTCCACCTCTCCGGGGCCAAGGCCGACGGCACCCTGCTCACCGCCGCCACATCCCCGGCCGGGGTGCGGGAGGCCCGGCGGATCGTCGATGAGGCGCGGGGGGCGGCCGGTCGCGACGGGGCTCACAAGGTCGTCGTCCATCTGCTGACCGCCACCGGTGCCGGTGCCGCCGAACGGCTCCGTGCCGAAGTCGTCGCCGAAGGACTGGAGACGGTGCCGGGCCTGGGTATCGCCGGAGACGCGGCCGCTGTGGCCGAGGCCGTGCGGCGACTGGCGGAGGCCGGCGCCGACACCGTGGTTCTCCAGCCGACCGGCGACGAGCCCGACCCGGAGGGATTCGTACGGTTCGCCGCCGAGGACGTCCGGCCCCTGGTGCCGTAGACCGGCGGTCGCAAAAGGATACAAACGGACCGTCGTGGACGGGGCGCGGTGGACGCCGTCGTGCGTGGGCGGTGTGAGGATGAGAGGTATGGCCGAGTCGCGCTCCTTCGCGGAGCTTGTCGCTGAGGGAGCCTCCGTACCCACCGAGGGGTGGGACTTCTCGTGGTTCGAGGGGCGGGCCACCGAGGCCCGGCCCTCCTGGCAGTACGCGCGGTCGGCGGGGCGGCGGCTCGCCCGCGCGCGGGCCGCGCTGGACGTCCAGACCGGGGGCGGGGAAGTGCTCGACTTCGCCCTGGGGTGCGCCGAGCCGGAGCGCCCGCTGTCGGTCGCCGCCACGGAGGGGTGGGCGCCCAACGTCGCCAAGGCAACCGCGCTGCTGCGGGCGCGGGGCGTGCTGGTCGTGGCCGCACCGGACGACGCGCCGTTGCCGTTCGCCGACGGGGCCTTCGACCTCGTCCTGAGCAGGCATCCGGTCGCCCCGCACTGGGCGGAGATCGCGCGTGTGCTGCGGCCGGGCGGGACGTACTTCGCCCAGCACGTGGGGCCCGCCAGCGTGTTCGAGCTGGTGGAGTGGTTCCTCGGACCGCAGCCGGAGGCCGTGCGCCGGGCCCGGGATCCCGAGCGGGAGCGCGCCGGGGCCGAGGCGGCGGGGCTGGAGGTCGTGGAACTGCGGTCCGAGCGGCTGCGGATGGAGTTCCACGACATCGGCGCAGTCGTCCACTTCCTGCGCAAGGTGATCTGGATGGTGCCCGGCTTCGGCGTCGAGGCGTACGAGTCCCGGCTCCGGGCGCTGCATGAGCGCATCGTGGACGAGGGGTCCTTCGTGGCCCACAGCACCCGGCACCTCTTCGACGCCCGTAAGCGCACCGACGCCTGACCGTGCCGCCCAGTAAACCCCGCGTCCGCAACGTGACGCGATGACCGAAATCGACCTTCACGGTTTCCACATCGTTATCGGCCGTGGTTCACATCCGCCACATCGTTCACGTAAGTTCAAACCAAGGTAATTCGCGTGAGCAAAGCCGCGCGGCGGCACCGCGCGGTGGAGGGGGCTGCGCGGTGCCGCGACCCCGCCGGACCCGGCCCGGGGAGCGTCAAGTCATCGTTCGCTGACCGGGTAGCCCGTCGGAGGGACCCCCGGACAACTCGCCGGGTATTCCCCAGGGCGGCGCAAACCCTCTGGTTCCCGTACCGGACGGCCGTATCTCCCTGGGAATCCGCTGTGAACCGGCCATGAGACACCCCTGATCGCGGTGCTCCGCGCTCACCTGGGCGTCGCTGGGCGACTTCGGAGAGTAGTTGTGCCACGCCGATGCACGCGTCATCACTTACGAAGGGTTATGGTGGAAACCCCCCCTCGGGCCGGTCCGTCTCCCCCCCCACGGACCGGCCCGTTTTTTTGCCCGGACCCGGGAACTGTCGCGCGGCGCCCGAGCATCCCTACCCACGAGGCATGGAGCCGTCTCCACGGGCGACGGCGCGGCCCCTGACCGGACCCCGCCCGCACCAGCGGTAGGCTCAACGGCTCCGGCATCCAACCCGGCGGCCGACCCGGTGCCCACACCGGCGACCGACCCGGCATCCAAACCCCTGCGCACCCCCCGGAGGGCCTCGTGAACCTGCGCGACAAGCTGCGCGGCCTGCTCGTCAGGCTCTACGCCCGCCGGGTGGAAGGTCACCTGGACCACGCGTCGGTGCCCAAGCACATCGGCGTCATCATGGACGGCAACCGCCGCTGGGCGAAGGCCTCCGGGTCCAGCACCGTGCACGGACACCGGGCCGGCGCAGACAAGATCGGGGAGTTCCTCGGCTGGTGCTCGGAGACGGACGTCGAGGTCGTCACCCTCTGGTTGCTGTCCACGGACAACTTCGACCGCGCCGCGGACGAGCTGGTCCCGCTGCTCGGCATCATCGAGGACGTCGTACGCTCCCTCGCCGCCGACGGGCGCTGGCGCGTGCACCACGTCGGCACGCCGGACCTGCTGCCCGCCGGGATGCAGCGCACGCTGAAGGAGGCCGAGGAAGCCACCGCCGACGTCGCCGGAATAGTGGTCAACGTGGCCATCGGCTACGGCGGCCGCCAGGAGATCGCCGACGCCGTGCGCTCCATGCTCGCCGACGCGCACGACCAGGGCGTGTCGATGGAGGAGCTCGCCGATTCCGTCGACATCGACATGATCGGCCGTCACCTCTACACCGGCGCCCAGCCCGATCCCGACCTGGTGATCCGCACCAGCGGCGAACAGCGGCTGTCCGGTTTCATGCTCTGGCAGACGGCCCACTCCGAGTACTACTTCTGCGACGTCTTCTGGCCGGCCTTCCGCAAGGTCGACTTCCTGCGCGCCCTGCGCGACTACGCCGCCCGCCACCGCCGCTACGGCGGCTGACCGGCACCCGGCACCCGGGCTGGGCGCGGCGGCCCCCCCGCCGGGTAACGAGGAGTTCACCGGCTCGCTGTTGGCCGTATTTGCATGGTCGTGCGCGTTCGAGGGCATAAGCCAGTCAGGTCGACACCCGAACCACGGGCGTCGTATCTCAGCGGGCGGCACGGGGCCGTCCGCCCGGGAGGCCCTTTGCACGAGCCCTGCCGTGCGGTCACTGCACGGAAGCAGCCGGGGAGGGCCGGTCCACGGCCCGCCACGTGCGAAGGCCGTTCACCGGTCCAGCTCCGCTTCGTCGCTCCCCGACCTCATCCGAGGGGGTACGTCCTTCCGTGGTGACCAGCACAAAGCGCCACAAGCCAGACCGGCGCACCTATGTTCTCGACACCAGCGTCCTGCTGGCCGACCCGAACGCCCTGACCCGCTTCGACGAGCACGAGGTCGTGCTCCCCATCGTGGTGGTCACGGAGCTGGAGGCCAAGCGGCACCATCCGGAACTCGGCTACTTCGCCCGCCAGGCCCTGCGCCTGCTGGACGACTACCGGGTGAAGCACGGTCGCCTCGACGCCCCCATCCCCATCGGGGAACTCGGCGGGACCATCCGTGTCGAGCTCAACCACTCGGACCCCAGCGTGCTGCCCACCGGCTACCGCCTGGGGGACAACGACTCCCGCATCCTCGCGGTGGCCCGGAACCTGCAGGCCGAGGGGTACGACGTCACCGTCGTCTCGAAGGACCTGCCGCTCAGGATCAAGGCGTCGTCCGTGGGCCTCCTCGCCGAGGAGTACCGCGCGGAACTCGCCATCACGGACACCTCCGGCTGGACCGGGATGTCCGAACTGACCCTGCCCGGCGAACAGGTGGACGTCCTCTTCGAGGAAGGGCACGTGTATGTGCCGGAGGCCGCCGGCCTCCCGGTGCACACCGGCCTGACCATCCAGTCCGAGCGCGGCAAGGCGCTCGGCCGGGTCACCGCCGACGGCAACGTCCGTCTGGTGCGCGGCGACCGGGAGGCGTTCGGCATCAAGGGCCGCAGCGCCGAGCAGCGCATCGCGCTCGACCTGCTGCTCGACCCGGACGTCGGGATCGTGTCGATGGGCGGCCGGGCCGGCACCGGAAAGTCGGCGCTGGCGCTGTGCGCGGGCCTGGAGGCGGTCCTGGAGCGCCGTCAGCACCGGAAGGTGATGGTCTTCCGGCCGCTGTACGCGGTCGGCGGGCAGGAACTGGGCTATCTGCCGGGCAGCGAGGCGGAGAAGATGAGCCCGTGGGCCCAGGCCGTCTTCGACACGCTGTCGGCCGTGACCTCCCGCGAGGTCATCGAGGAGGTCACGTCGCGCGGCATGCTGGAGGTCCTGCCGCTCACCCACATCCGCGGCCGTTCCCTGCACGACGCGTTCGTCATCGTCGACGAGGCCCAGTCGCTGGAGCGGAACGTGCTGCTGACCGTCCTGTCCCGCATCGGGGCGAACTCACGGGTCGTTCTGACCCATGACGTGGCACAACGGGACAACCTGCGCGTCGGGCGCTACGACGGTGTCGTCGCCGTCGTCGAGAAACTGAAGGGACACCCGCTCTTCGCGCATGTCACGCTGACCCGGTCCGAGAGGTCCCAGATCGCGGCCCTTGTGACCGAAATGCTCGAAGACGGTCATATCTAAGGACGTATCCAAGGGCGTGGGTGATACGTCCAGTTGGCGCCGTCCGGTGAAGGCGAAGAGCCTAGCCGGGCGGCGCCGTCGCGTGTGGCCGTTTCCGAAAACCCCCTGGGCCAAACCGGGTGTGACCTTTCACACGCAACTCGGAATTGCCACTCGGCGCCGGGTTACGGCAGAGTCTCATTCCTGTCAGGCCCCGCATACGGCACACCTGTACCCCCAGCGGTACGGCACCACAGAGGTAACACGTCAACTCCATAGCGTCGCCGTATGCCGCCCGTGCACCACGCGGCGCTCCCCGCAGGGGAGTTGCCCACCGGGCCCGCGCCTCCCGTGACCCCGCAGTTGGGAGGCCAGTGCCAGGGGCACGATTGCGTCCGCCAGGGTCACCGAAGCGGACGATGCTGGAAGGAACCCGTGTGAGCCGGATCTCGGTCCGGGGATTCGCAGTGGCCTCGGCCACCGCGGTCACCGCTGTCGGAAGCGTCGTCGGTGTTGCCTCGGGCAGCACCATGCACAACAACGACGCAGAGGCGACGGCAACCGACGCCACGCTCCTCGCAGACATTCCCGTCGGCCAGCAGGCGCAGGTGCAGACCGCGTCCCTGACGCAGCAGGCCGACTCCCAGGCCATCGCGGCCGACGCGAGTGCCAAGAAGGATGCCGAGGAGGCGGCCCGCAAGGCGGCCGCCGAGACCGCGGTCGCCAAGAAGGCGTCCGCCGAGAAGGCCGCGAAGGAAGCCAAGGAGCGCATCGAGGCGAAGAAGGCGGCCAGCCGCAGCGCCAGCCGCGACTCCTCCAGCTTCCCGGTCCAGAGCAGCTACTCCGTGGCGCAGATCCAGGCGATGGCCCGTCAGATGGTGGCGGGCGGCCAGTTCCAGTGCTTCAGCAACATCGTGGACCACGAGTCCAGCTGGAACTACCACGCGGTGAACGCGTCTTCCGGTGCGTACGGGCTGTTCCAGGCTCTGCCCGGCTCCAAGATGTCCTCTGCGGGCGCCGACTGGCAGACCAACCCGGCCACGCAGATCAAGTGGGGCCTCAACTACATGAACAGCCGGTATGGCAGTCCCTGCCAGGCTTGGTCGTTCTGGCAGGCCAACCACTGGTATTAGCATCCGCTGGTTCGGTCGATCGGTCATCCGCGGGCCGGATGTGGCTGGTCGCGCCCACCCGGCGGAGCCGCATATCCAACGCAGTCCCGCGCCCCTTACGGGGCGCTCAACCTTGTGAAGCCCCTCCCCGTCTTCTGTGGGAGGGGCTTTCGCACTGTACGGTCGGGGGCGGACCAGGATGCGCGGGGGAAGAGGACGGACCATGTCGCGAGTGCCAGGGTGGCTGGGCCGGCTCGGAGCCGGACTCACCGACATCAGTGAGCGCCTGGACGAGCGCCGCGCGCAGGCCGAGAAGGAGGAGCGGACCGCCTCCGGACCGGTCGGCGAGGACCCCGTCGCCGACCCGGTGCCGCCCGTCCACCGGACCACGGTGACGGTGGGGCCGCGCCCCGACCCGGCGCAGGCCGTCCCCTGGGGCGTGCGGGTCGCCGCCGAGGCCGGCTGGCGGCTGCTGGTCCTCGCCGGGACCGTGTGGGTGCTGATGCGGATCATCAGCGCCGTTCAGCTGGTCGTCTTCGCCTTCGTCATCGCGCTGCTCGTCACCGCGCTGCTCCAGCCGACGGTGGCCCGGCTCAGGCGCCGCGGCGTGCCGCAGGGTCTGGCGACCGCGCTGACCGCCATCTCCGGGTTCGTCGTCATCGGCCTGATGGGCTGGTTCGTGACCTGGCAGGTGATGGAGAACATCGACACGCTCTCCACCCAGATCCAGAGCGGCATCGACGACCTGCGTAACTGGCTGCTGAAGAGCCCGTTCCACGTCACCGACAAGCAGATCAACCAGATCGCGAAGAACCTCCGCGAGGCGATCGGGGCCAACACCGACCAGATCACCTCCGCGGGCCTGGAGGGCGTCCAGGTCATCGTCGAGACCATGACCGGCATCCTGCTGGTGTTCTTCTCGACGGTGTTCCTGCTCTACGACGGCCGGCGCATCTGGCAGTGGACGCTGAAGCTGGTGCCCGCTGCGGCCCGCCCCGCCATGGCCGGTGCCGGTCCGCGCGCCTGGCGCACGCTGACGGCGTACGTCCGCGGCACGGTCCTCGTCGCCCTGATCGACGCGATCTTCATCGGCCTCGGAATCTACTTCCTGGACGTGCCGCTGGCCGTCCCGCTGGCCGTCTTCATCTTCCTGTTCTCCTTCATCCCGCTGGTCGGAGCGGTCGCCTCCGGGGCGCTGGCGGTCGTGGTGGCGCTGGTGACGCAGGGCGTGTTCACGGCGGTCATGACCCTGGCGGTGGTGCTGGCCGTGCAGCAGATCGAGGGCCACATCCTGCAGCCGTTCATCCTGGGCCGCGCGGTCCGCGTCCACCCGCTGGCCGTGGTCCTCACGGTGGCCGCCGGCGGCCTGGTGGCCGGCATCGGCGGCGCGGTGGTGGCCGTACCGCTGGTGGCGGTGACGAACACCGTGGTGGGCTATCTGAAGAAGTACTCGGAGGCGCAGGGCCTTGAAGGGCCGCCACCGGCCGCGGCCTTTGAGGTCGCGGCGTCCGAGGACGCGGCCGTCCCGGGCGAGCGGACCGCGGCTGACGCGGATCCCGGCGAGGGCGCTTTGAACGACGAGAGCCCCGCCCACCAGGGGTGAGCGGGGCTCCGCGGCGGCTACGGCGGCTCAGTCGGCCAGTACCGCCTCCGCGTCGAGGGTGACGCCGACCGCCTGGACCACGGACGCGATCTTGAACGCCTCCTGGATCACCTCACGGTCGACGCCGGCCTTGCGCAGCACCTGCTCGTGCGAGTCCAGGCACAGCCCGCAGCCGTTGATGGCGGACACGGCGAACGACCACAGCTCGAAGTCCACCTTGTCGACACCGGGGTTGCCGATGACGTTCATCCGCAGGCCGGCCCGCAGGTTGCCGTACTCGTGGTCGGACAGCAGGTGCCGGGTGCGGTAGAAGACGTTGTTCATCGCCATCACCGCGGCGGCGGACTTGGCGGCCGTGTACGCCTCGGGCGTCAGGTTCGCCTTAGCCTCCGGCTCCAGCTCGCGCAGCACGATCGCCGAGCGGGAGGCGATCGCGGTGGCGAGCACCGTCCCCCACAACTGCTGGGCCGGCAGGTCGGAGTTGCCGATGACCGAGCCGAGGTTGAGCTTGAGGTCCTTGGCGTAGTCGGGGACGCGGGACTTCAGCGAGTCGAGCGACATGGGTCACTCACCGGCCAGCAGCGCGACCGGGTCGAGCGTCTCGTCGCCCTTGCTCCAGTTGCACGGGCACAGCTCGTCGGTCTGCAGCGCGTCGAGGACCCGCAGGACCTCCTTGGGGTTACGGCCGACGGAGCCGGCGGTCACCATGGAGAACTGGATCTCGTTGTTCTGGTCCACGACGAAGACGGCACGCTTGGCGAAGCCGTCCTCGCCCTCGATGCCGAGGGCGCGCATCAGCTCGTGCTTGGCGTCCGCCATCATCGGGAACGGCAGGTCGCGCAGGTCGTCGTGGTCCTTGCGCCAGGCGTGGTGGACGAACTCGGAGTCACCGGAGAAGCCGAGGACCTGGGCGTCGCGGTCCGCGAACTCCTCGTTCAGCTTGCCGAAGGCGGCGATCTCGGTCGGGCACACGAAGGTGAAGTCCTTGGGCCACGCGAAGATCACCTTCCACTTGCCCTCGTAGGTCTTGTGGTTGATCTCCTCGAACTCCTTGCCCTTCTCCAGCGAGACGCAGGCGGTCAGTTCGAACTCGGGGAACTTGTCACCGACAGTGAGCACACGCTCTCCTTGCAGCTAGGAATAGCCCCTTTTGGGAGCGTCTTCCTGTGGGTTGGACGGAATCGATGTTGGCACAGGGTGCATTGATTAGTGAAATAGCTACACTCGGTCGAGTTGATCGGAGGTAGCTATCAGTGACTACGGGTAGCGGGAAGCGGAGGCAGCCGAGCCTCTCCCAGTTGCGTGCCTTCGCCGCCGTCGCCGAGTACCTGCACTTCCGGGACGCGGCGGCCGCCATCGGGATGAGCCAGCCCGCGCTGTCCGGGGCGGTCTCGGCACTGGAGGAGGCCCTGGGTGTGACCCTCCTGGAGCGTACGACGCGCAAGGTGCTGCTCTCGCCCGCAGGCGAGCGGCTGGCCGTACGGGCGAAGGCGGTGTTGGACGAGGTCGGGGCGCTCATGGAGGAGGCCGAGGCGGTGCGGGCCCCGTTCACCGGGGTGCTCCGGCTCGGCGTCATCCCGACCGTCGCGCCCTACCTGCTGCCGACCGTGCTGCGGCTGGTCCACGAGCGGTACCCGGACCTCGACCTCCAGGTGCACGAGGAGCAGACCGCGAACCTCGTCGACGGCCTGTCCTCGGGCCGGCTGGACCTGCTGTTGCTGGCGGTCCCGCTGGGAATGCCGGGTGTCACCGAACTCCCCCTCTTCGACGAGGACTTCGTGCTGGTCACCCCGCTCGACCACTGGCTCGGCGGCCGCGAGGGCATCCCGCGCGCGGCCCTGCGCGAACTCAACCTGCTGCTCCTGGACGAGGGGCACTGCCTGCGCGACCAGGCCCTGGACATCTGTCGCGAGGCCGGCCGCAAGGACGTCCCGGTCACCACCACGGCCGCCGGGCTGTCGACGCTGATCCAGCTCGTCGCCGGCGGCCTCGGCTGCACCCTGCTGCCGCGCACCGCGCTGAAGGTGGAGGCGACCCGCAGCAGCCATCTGCTCACCGGCTACTTCGCCGATCCCGCGCCCAGCCGCCGCATCGCCCTCGCCATGCGCACCGGCGCGGCCCGCGGCGCCGAGTACCACGAACTGGCGGCGGCCCTCCGGGAGGCGCTACGGCCCATGCCGGTCAGGGTGGTGGAACAGCGGGAGGGGTGAAGGGCCCCCGCTGTGGTCCCCGCGCGATCCCCGCGTGGTCCCCTCGCGGGAGAGCCCTCCACCCCTCGTGACCCTCGTGCCGCTACTCCGTGCGCAGCCCGTCCGGGCGCATCAGGCGGAACAGGGGCGGCAGGCTGAGGGCGGTGACCGTGAAGACGACGGCCGCGCCGATCCCGCTCATCGTCAGCACGCTCGGCCAGTCCACCGACACCGTCGCCCCCACCATCTTCAGCAGCACCAGGCCCAGCGTCAGGCCCACGGCGGCGGCCAGCAGCAGGCCCAGCGCGATCGGGATCGCCGTCTGCCACAGCACCGACAGGCCCAGCGTGCGCCGCCGGGTGCCGAAGGCGACCAGCGCCGAGAGGAGTTTGCGCCGATCGCGCAGCTGCTCCAGCTGGGAGACCAGCAGGCTCGCCCCGATCAGTGCCAGCACACAGGTGGCGCCGGCGAGCAGACCGGTGCGGATGGAGGTGAACTTGCGGGCCTGCTCGGTGGCCGCCCACACGGTCGCGTCCGACAACGGGTCGATCGCGGCCGCGGTGTTGCGGGCGTACTCGTACACGTCCGGTACGGACGTGTCGAGCGACAGGTACACCGTCGAGCTGATGAACGGCGCCGCGCTGTGGGGCAGCGCGGACGGGGTCAGCAGGATTCCGCCGAACACGATCCCGTCCGGGGCGGTGATCGCGCGGGCCTGCTTCAGCCCGTGCGGCACGGTCCACTCGACGTTCGGGCCCTCGCCGACGCCGTAGTCGGTGGAGAGGTGGAGCGCGCGCCCCGGCTTGGCCAGCTTCGCCACGTCGGCGTCCGAGACGTACGACTGGTCGGCCCCCTTGAGCGTGAAGACGTCCCCGTCCTTGCAGGAGGGCAGGTCGGCCACCGTGCGCAGCGCGGTGCAGTCGCCGATGGTCAGGGGCACCGAGGTGCCCGGTCCCTTCTTGCTGTGCCAGCTCCGTACGGCGGCGTCCGAGCCGGCGAGAGCGGTCGCCTTGCGTACGCCCTTCGTGGCGGCCAGCTTCGCCTGCGCCGCGGCCATGGACGTGCCGCGTACCAGGTTGACCTGCATCTGGGCCTGGGAGACGTCCTTGCCGGTCTCCTTGGTGTAGTCGCTCTCGACGCCCGCGAACACCATCTGCAGGGCGATCGCGCCGGCCACCGCGACCGCGACCCCGTTCACCATGCGGGCGGCCGTACCGCTGCTCAACTGCAGCCGTCGTACCGCGAGTTGCCAGGCGACCCCGCCCGGACCCAGGCGGTTGACGACCGCCTCCACGATCCACGGCAGCAGCGCGGTCACCCCGATGAGCAGCAGCAGGACACCACCGATCACCAGGTACTCGTTGAAGTTCCCGTTGTCCCGGCCCTGGCCGATCATCGGGGACAGCATCGCGAGGCCGGCCAGCGGCAGCAGCAGCCGCCACCACAGCCGGCGGCGCGCCTGCTTCGCCGTACGGACCACGCCCAGCGGCTCGATGACGACCCCGCGCAGCGCGAACAGCGTGACCAGGACCGCCGCCGCCGGCACGGCGACCGCGACCAGCGCGGCCAGCGCGGGCGTGGGGTTGAGATAGCTGGGGAACACGCTGATGTCCATGATCTCGACGGAGCCCGCGAGTTCCCGGCCGAGGAGGAAGAAGACCAGCCCGAAGACCAGTCCGACCAGCGATCCGCCGAGCGCCTCGCCCGCCGCGATCCGCCGGGTCATCCGGCTGTCGGAGCCGACCAGCCGCAGCGCGGCCAGCCTGCGGTCGCGCCGCTCGCCGCCGAACCGTACGGCCGCCGCGATGAACACGGCCACCGGCATGAGGAGGACCACGAAGACGACCAGGACGAGCAGGATCAGCACCGGATCGGCCCGGTCCGACGACGACGGCTGCGGGTTGCCGAACTCGGTGATCCGGGCGGTCTGCCAGCCGTTGATGCGCGACGCCAGGTTCTTCGCGCCCGCATAGTAGGCCAGTTCGTGCGAGCCGATGAGACCCGGCTCCCCGATCGTGCCGACCACGCGGTACGGCAGCCGCTCACGCAACAGCGTGCCGTCACCGGAGTCGAGCAGACTCTTCAGCGCGGGGGAGACCACCATCTCGCCCGGCGCCGGATACGCCGACAGGCCCGGCGCGAGCGGTGCGCGCGGCCCCTCGGGCTCCACCAGCCGGCCCCGCACGTCCTTGCCGTGGTACGTGGTGTTCGCGTCCGAGATCACCAGGGTGTCGTCGGACTTCACCACGTGCTTGCGGCCGTACGTGTAGTCGAGCCGGGCCTGGTCGCGATCGTGCCGTACCGCCAGCGCGTTGGGGATCGCGGTCGTCAGCAGCAGCAGCGCCACCCCCAGCCCCACGCCCACGGCCGTCAGCAGGACCCGTACCCAGCCCTCGCGCCCGCCGGTGAAGGCGAACTTGGCCCCCATGCCCAGGTCCCGGGACCACTGCCGGATGCTCATACGGCCCGCTCCATGTCCCGCGACTTGCCGTCCCGTACGACGATCTCGCGGTCGGAGTAGGCGGCCACCCGGGCCTCGTGGGTGACGAGGACGACGGCGGCGTTGGTGGAGCGGGCCGCGTCGGTCAGCAGCTCCATCACGCGCTCGCCGTTGAGGGAGTCCAGTGCGCCGGTCGGCTCGTCCGCGAACAGCACGCGCGGGCTGGTGACCAGCGAGCGGGCGACGGCGACCCGCTGCCCCTGGCCGCCGGAGACCTCACCGGGCCGCTTCTTGGCGAGGTCGTCGACCTCCAGTTGCTCCATCCAGCCGAGCGCGGTCCGTTCGGCCTCCTTGCGGGAGGTGCCGTTCAGCCGCAGCGGCAGCGCCACGTTCTCCACGCAGGTCAGCTCCGGCACGAGCTGCCCGAACTGGAACACGAACCCGAACTCGGAGCGGCGCAGCGCACTGCGCTCGGCGTCCCCCATCGTGGCCAGCTCGCGGCCGGCGTAGGTGATGGAGCCGGAGTCGGGCGGCACGATCCCGGCGAGGCAGTGCAGCAGCGTCGACTTGCCGGACCCGGAGGGGCCCATCACGGCGACGACCTCGCCGGGGTGGATGGAGAACTCGGCGCCGTCGAGGGCGACCGTCGGGCCGTAGGCCTTGCGCAGGTCCTCGGCGGACAGCAGAGAGCCGGGGGGAGGGGTCATCGGGCCACCGCCTCACGGAGCTTGTCGAGCCGGGCGGCGGTCAGTTCCAGCCAGCGCAGGTCGGCCTCCAGGTGGAACAGGGCGTGGTCGCAGATCAGCTGGTCCGCGAGGTCGCCCCGGCGCTTGCGGTCGGTCAGGATCCGCATGCTGCGCAGGTGTTCGGCCCGCTGGGCGTCGAGGATGTCCGCCGCGTCGCGGTGGGTGAGGAGCGCGAGGACGACCTTGGTGTAGAGGGCCGACTGGAGGTACTCCTCCGGCTTCTCCGGTGTCGCGAGCCAGCGCTCGACGTCGGTGATCCCGGCGTCGGTGATGGCGTACCGCTTGCGTTCGGGGCCGCCGCCGGCCTCGATCCCGTCGACCTCGACGAGGCCGTTCTTCAGCAGGCGGGACATCGTCGAGTAGACCTGGCCGTAGTGCAGCGGCCGGTCGTGACCGAACTTCTCGTCGAAGGCCCGCTTCAGGTCGTAGCCGTGGCGCGGGCCGGACTCCAGGAGCCCCAGGAGGGTGTGACCGATGGACATGACAGCACTCTACACACGGTGTATACGCGGGATGTATACGCGCAGTGCTTAGACCCTGGCGGTGGGTACGGCCCCGCAGGTGGGGGCCGATTGTCACGGTTCCGAAACAGGCGGGCGCCCGCGGCGGGGCAGGGGACCGGTCTCCTTCGGCAGTCGGCCCGCGTCCGCCAGCGCCCGGCGCAGCAGGAACTCGATCTGGGCGTTGGCCGACCGCAGCTCGTCCCCGGCCCAGCGGGCGAGCGCGTCGTACACCGACGGGTCCAGCCGCAGCAGCACCTGCTTGCGCTGCCGCGGCCGGCGCCCCGGGGCCTCCTCGGAGGGGGCCGGTGAATCCGTCACTGGTACAGGGTCCCGGTGTTGAGGACCGGCTGCGGCGCCCGGTCCCCGCACAGCACCACCATCAGGTTGGACACCATCGCCGCCTTCCGCTCCTCGTCCAGCTCCACGATCCCCTGCTCCGCGATCCGGGCGAGCGCCGCCTCCACCATGCCGACCGCGCCGTCGACGATCTCCCGCCGCGCGGCGACGACCGCGCCGGCCTGCTGTCGCTGGAGCATCGCCGAGGCGATCTCGGGAGCGTACGCGAGGTGGGTGAAGCGCGACTCCACGATCCGCACCCCGGCCGCCTCGACCCGGGCCTGCAGTTCGACGGCCAGCTTCTCGGTGATCTCCTCGGCGTTGCCGCGCAGCGAGAGGCCGTCCGTGTCGTGGGCGTCGTAGGGGTACTCGATGGCGATGTGCCGCACGGCGGTCTCGGTCTGCGTGGCGACGAACTCGGCGTAGTCGTCCACCTCGAACACGGCCTGGGCGGTGTCCTGGACCTTCCAGACCACGACCGCCGCCAGTTCGATCGGGTTGCCGTAGGCGTCGTTGACCTTCAGGACGGCCGTCTCGTGGTTGCGGACCCGGGTGGAGATCCGGGTGCGCGAGGTGAAGGGGTTCACCCAGCGCAGGCCGTCCTGCCGGATCGTGCCCCGGTACCGGCCGAAGAGCTGGACGACCCTCGCCTCGCCCGGCGCGACCGTGTTCAGTCCGCGCATGGCGATGACGGCCGCGAGGAAGACCAGGACGCCGGCCGGGATCAGGCCGGCCTTCGCGCCGGCGGAGCCGGTCGACGCCGCCGCGGCGAGCAGGGCGACGGCGGCGCCGATCCCGATCAGGCCGAGCAGCAGGGCGAGGCCGCCGCCGATGCTGTGGGCGGTGAACTCCCGCACCCGCGGGGCGGGCATCTCGGGTACGTCGGCGGTGGCGGTGGCGTCGGTGCCGGGTGCGGACATGGGGGTCCCCGTTCTCGTGGCGCCGGGCCCAGGTCCGGCCCGGTGAGATCTTAGCTTCGTTCTAGCTAAGTGATAACACTTTACCCCGCCGAAGCAACCCTCGAACCCCGTCAGTCGTCGGTTCCCTCGGAGTAGGTGCTGATTGTCACGTCCGTAAAAGAGCGGATCGGGCGTCCTTTGTCATATAGACGGGTGTTAGTTTTCGGAGCTGACCCGAAGCTGACCACTGAGACGGAAGCGGAGCGTAGGGACTCATGGGACGAGCGGACGACAGACGAGCGCGACAGCGTGGTGGCCGCCGCGCGGCGCCGAAGCGCCACCGCTCCGGATCCACGGCCCCCGCGGGCACCCCCTCCGCCCCGGCCGGCCCTCCCGGCTCCCCCACCCGGGCCGGCCGCAGGGCCGCCGGCAAAGCGGCGAAACCGGCCAAGGGCCGAATACGCCGGCTCTTCACCTGGAAAAAGATCCTCGGCACGTTCCTCGGGCTCTGCCTGCTCGGCATCGGCGCCTTCATCGCGCTGTACATGATGGTCGACGTCCCCAAGGGCAACGCCGCCGCACAACGCCAGAGCAACGTCTACAAGTACAGCGACGGCACGATCCTGGCCCGCCAGGGCGACACCAACCGCGAGATCGTGGACCTGTCCAAGGTGCCGCGCAAGGTCCAGCTGACCTTCGTCGCCGCCGAGAACAAGACCTTCTACCACGACAGCGGCGTCGACCTGCGGGGCACCGCCCGCGGCCTGCTCAACACCCTCTCCGGCAAGGGCAAGCAGGGCGGTTCGACGATCACCCAGCAGTACGTCAAGAACTTCTACCTCAACCAGGACCAGACCGTCACGCGCAAGCTGAAGGAACTGGTCATCTCACTGAAGGTGGACCGCGAGAAGTCCAAGGACGACATCCTCGCCGGCTACATCAACACCAGCTATTACGGCCGCGGCGCCTACGGTATCCAGGCAGCCGCCCAGGCCTACTACCGCGTCGACGCCGACAAGCTGTCGGTCGCGCAGGGCGCCTACCTCGCCGCGCTGCTCCAGGCCCCGAGTGAGTACGACTGGCAGGCCGCCTCGCCCGCCGGTAAGAAGCTGGTGAAAGCCCGCTGGAACTACGTCCTGAACAACATGGTGGAAGAGGGCTGGCTGCCCAAGGCCGACCGCGACGCCATGAAGTTCCCCATACCCAAGGAACCCAAGGGCGCCCCCGGCCTCGGCGGACAGAAGGGCTACCTGGTCAAGCTCGCCAACCAGCAGGTCGAACAGCAGCTGATGCAGCGGGACGGCCTTACCCAGCAGCAGGCCGAGAGCGCCGTCGAGGACAACGGCTGGACCATCACCCTCAACGTCGACCGGAAGAAGCAGGCCGCGCTGGAGAAGGCCATGAAGAGCCAGCTCACCAGCAAGCTGGACAAGAAGAAGCGCAAGGTGGACGGTGTCGTCGAACCCGGCGCCGTGTCGGTGGACCCCAAGACGGGCCACATCGTCGCCCTGTACGGCGGTCAGGACTACTACCACCACTACACGAGCAACGCCACGCGCGAGGACTTCCAGCCCGCCTCGACGTTCAAGCCGGTCATCCTCGCCGCCGCACTGGAGCAGAACGCCGTCACGCAGGACGACAAGCCCATCCGGGCGAACACGATCTACGACGGCACCAGTGGCCGCCAGGCCGTGGACCACGGGCGCAAGGTCGGCTTCGGTCCGCCGAACGAAGACAAGGTCAACTACGGGCCCATCACCGTCCAGAAGGCCATGGACGACTCCGTCAACTCCGTCTTCGCCCAGATGGGTATCGACGTCGGCATGACCAAGGTGATGGACACGGCCAAGCAACTGGGCATGGACACCACGGGCATGCAGCCGGTACCCGCACAGACGTTGGGCTCGATGGGCGCCAGCCCGCTGGAGATGGCCGGGATCTACGCCACCTTCGACAACCACGGCAAGAAGGTGACCCCGACCATCGTCAAGTCGGCGGAGAAGAAGGGCAACTCGGTCGAGATGCCCGACCCGATCGGGAACCAGGTCATCAGCGCCACGGCCGCCGACACGGTGACCTCGGTGCTGACCGGCGTGGTCGACGACGGTACGGCCAGGGTCTCGGTGGCGAACAACCCGCTGCGCAAGGGCCAGCAGGTGGCCGGCAAGACGGGTACCTCGGACGGCAACAAGTCGGCCTGGTTCACCGGCTACACGCCCGACCTGGTCACCTCGGTGGGACTCTTCGGTGAGCAGGACAAAGCGCCGTTCGCGCACGTGAGCATGACCGGTGCCACCGGTCTCATCCCGGGCAGCGGCCGTATCAACGGCGGTGGCTACCCCGCGAAGATCTGGGCCGCCTACACCTTCGGCGTCACCGACAAGGCCAAGTTCGACCTGAACACCGACCAGGGCGCGGCCGTCGAGCCGTCGGACAGCCCGAGCATGAGCCAGAGCCCGTCCCAGACGCCGTCGCAGACGCCGTCGAGCCACCCGCCGGCGTCCCATTCCCCCTCGCAGTCGCCGTCGCAGTCGCCGAGCCAGTCCCCGTCGCAGTCGCCGAGTCAGTCGCCCTCGCAGTCGCCGAGCCAGAGCCCGGGCGGCGGCCCCAGTGGTCCCGGCGGCGATACCGGCGGCGGGGATCCGGGCGGCGGCCCCGGCGGCCTCCCCGAGCCGCCCGGCCTCAGCGGGCAGTAGCGGTCCGGCACACACGTCAGGGGCGCCCGGTGAACACCGGGCGCCCCTCTTCGTCGTACAGCCGGAACCAGGCCGCTCAGCCCCGGTTCAGCTCGAACCACACCACCTTGCCGGTGCTCAGCCGGGTCGCGCCCCAGCGGCGGGCCATCTTGTTGACCAGGTACAGGCCGCGGCCGCCCTCGTCGGTGGCGCGGGCCTGGCGCAGCCGGGGCAGCTGGGGCACGTCGTCGCCGACCTCGCAGCGCAGCACATCGGTGCGCAGCAGGCGGAGCGTGACCGGCCGGGAGGCGTAGCGGACGGCGTTCGTCACGACCTCACTGACCAGCAGCTCCACCGAGTCCGACAGCTCCTCCATGCCCCAGCGGTCCAGGGCGCGCCGGGCCAGCCGGCGGGCCCGGCCGGGGGCCGCGTCCTCCGGTTCCAGCGTCCAGTACGCCACATCGCTCGGCGCGATCCCGTCGAAGCGGGCGGCGAGCAGCGCGATGTCGTCGTCCCGGTCGCCCGGCCCGAGCATGTCCAGCACCTCGTCGCACAGGGCTTCCAGCGGCGGCGGATGGTCCGGGCCGGTCAGCTGCGCGGTCGCGGCCAGCTTCTCCCGCAGTTGCTCTATGCCGGTCCACACGTCCCTGAGGCGGGACTCCACCAGGCCGTCGGTGTAGAGGAGCAGGGTGGCCCCGGCGGGCGCGTCCAGCTCGACCGCCTCGAAATCGACCCCGCCGACGCCGATCGGCGCGCCCGGCGGCACCCGCAGCACCTCGGCCCGGCCGCCCAGGTGCAGCAGGACGGGCGGCGGGTGGCCGGCGTTGGCGATGGTGATGCGGTGCGTGACCGGGTCGTAGACGGCGTACAGGCAGGTCGCCATGCGGTCGGTGCCCAGGCGCTGCGCCTGCTCGTCGAGGTGGTGCAGCACCTCCTGCGGGGGCAGGTCGAGCCCGGCCAGCGTCTGCGCGGTGGTGCGCAGCTGGCCCATGATCGCCGCCGAGGTCATGGAGTGGCCCATGACGTCGCCGACGACCAGGGCGACCCTGCTGCCGGGCAGCGGGATCGCGTCGTACCAGTCGCCGCCCACGCGCGCGGTCTCCGCCGCCGGCAGGTACCGGGAGGCCAGCCGGACACCGGTCGGCCGGGGCAGGGTCTCGGGCAGCATCGTGCGCTGCAACTCGTCGGCGATGTACGCCTCGCGGCCGTACAGCACCGCCTTGTCGATGCCGAGCGCGCTGTGCGTGGCGAGCTGCGCGGCGACCAGCAGGTCGTCCGCCTCGAACGGGGGCCGCTCCGGGCGGCGCAGGAACAGCGCCGCGCCGATCACCCGGCGCCGGCCGCGCAGCGGCGCGAGGATGGCGTGCTGCCCGTCCGGTACGACGGCCTCGCCGCCCTCGCCGAGCAGTTCGGGCAGCGCGTCCCGGGCGGCGGGCACGTCCGCGAACACCGGCCGCACCCCGCGCAGCACCTCGTTGAGGGCGCCGCCCGGCCGAACCTCGCACAGCTCGGCGGTCACCGCCGACAGCTCCGCGAGCGCCGCCAGCTCCGAGGACTCCGTCTCGGGCGCCGGGGGCAGCAGGAAGCCGCCCTCGGTGTCCCGGTCCTCCGGGATCCGGTCGGTGCGGCGCAGCCGCAGCACCACCGGACCCGTGGGCCGCTCGTCCCCGACGGGCAGCGGGTCGCGCAGATAGACCAGGATCGCGTCCGAGAAGGTCGGCACGGTCGCCCGGCACAGGCCCATCACGATCTCGTCCAGGTCGATCCCGCGGGCGATCCGCCGGGTCGCGGCGCCCACGAACCTGAGCCGGTCCCCGTCCCGCCGCATCGGCATCGGCCGCCCGCGCGGCAGCCCCCGCCCGGTACGGCGCTCCGGCCCGCCCGGCGCCCGGTCCTGCTCGGCGCCCGGCTGCGGCGGTATGCCCTCCGGCGCCGGACGCGGCCGGGGGGTGTCGGGCTCGGCGGTGTCGGGCTGGGCGTGCTCGGGGCCGTTGACTTCGGGCTCCTTCCCCTGGCGGCAGGGCGTGGTCTGGTGCGGCCCGGGGGGCGTCTCACCCGCCCTGGCCTGGGCCGGCAGTGCGGTCGCGCCGAGCGGCTTCGGGGAACGCAGGAGCGCCCCGCGGGCCTCCGCGGGGTCGACGCCCGGCTGCGGGCGCTCGTAGGAGGAGGTGGAGTGCTCCGTCACGCGTGTCGAATCCATCCGTCCGGGGCTGCGCGCCGCGCGCGCAGTTGGTCCCGCAGGAATCCCGATACCCGGAATGCGTGCCCCAGGAACGGAATTCCCGCGTGGTCAGAGGTTGTTCCTGTGCCCCCGGCGAACCGACCCCGGTCCGCCGCGGTGTTGCCCTCGTGCCCCTCGCTCACGTCCTGCCGCCCCTCGGTGACGTCTGGTCAGGCCCGGCCCTTGTTCCGGGAGTTGTGGCCGACTGCTCTTCCGGAGGACGATCCTACGGTTGTGGGCCGGGGGCGCATCAAGGGTCTCATGAGGACACATGCGCGGGCGTACGGTCCCAGTCGTCCGGCAGAGACGGTACCGCCCAGGACGGGTCCGGGCGCCAGTGCTGCCAGCCGTCCGAGAACGGCGGGCCCCAGGCGCGGATCACCTCCAGGGCATCCTGCCCGGCCGCCCGCACCCGCTCGGCGGTGGCCGCGTCCATCAGGCCGTCCCGCTGTGCCTGCGCGAACTCGTCCTCGTCCCGCCAGTGCCAACTGCGGTCCGGGTGTACGGAGATGTCCAGGAAGTAGTCCTCGGAGTCGACGCCGTCCGCCCAACGGGCCAGCGGCTGCTCCAGGTTGACGTACCAGTTCTTGAACCGCCAGCCCGGCTCCCAGAACAGCCACACCGACCAGGGCAGACCGGGCCGGGCGAGCTTGAGCACGCCGGTGCCGAACCAGCGGTCCCGCTGCACCGTGCGCGGCTTGGTGTAGCGGGACCGCAGCGGCTCCACGTGCACGGGGGTGCCGTCCGCGAGCACGGGCCTGACGCACTCGGTGCCGGGCGCCAGCCACACCGCGAGCAGCTTCTCGTCGTCCCGGACGACCGTGACGGGGCGCGCGATGTGGAAGCGCGGCCCGGCGTTCTCCCGGTACCGCCACAGGATGCTGCTCCCGGGCGCCCAGCGGGTCGCAGGGCGCGCGTCCACTCGTCTCATCGCTCCGTCGTCTGCCATGGACAGATATTAGGTGCCGGGGGCATACGACGCCGCGGTCCGGGTCACGGGCCGGAGGCTGGCCGGAAATGATCGCTCCGGCCCGCCGATCCGGTGCGTCCGTCACGGTCGGGCCGTCACGGCCGGGTCATCCGCAGGACGTCCAGCGCCTCGTCCAGCTGCTCCACGGTGAGGTCGCCGCGCTCCACGTACCCGCCCTCCAGGACGACCTCCCGGATGGTCTTCCGCTCGGCCAGCGACCTCTTGGCGACCTTCGCCGCCTCCTCGTAGCCGATGTACTTGTTCAGCGGGGTCACCACGGACGGCGACGACTCGGCGTACTCGCGGGTGCGTTCGCGGTCGGCGGTGATGCCGTCGATCGTGCGGTCGGCCAGCAGGCGGGAGACGTTCGCGAGCAGCCGGACCGACTCCAGCACGTTCTTGGCGATGACCGGCAGCATCACGTTCAGCTCGAAGTTCCCGGCGGCCCCGGCCGTGGCGATCGTCGCGTCGTTGCCGACGACCTGCGCGGCGACCATCAGCACCGCCTCGGGGACGACCGGGTTGACCTTCCCGGGCATGATCGACGAGCCGGGCTGCAGGTCGGGCAGCCGGATCTCGGCGAGGCCGGTGCGCGGCCCGGAGGACATCCACCGCAGATCGTTGGCGATCTTCGTCAGCCCGACCGCGATGGTCCTGAGCTGCCCGCTGGTCTCGACGACGCCGTCCCGGGCGCCCTGGGCCTCGAAGTGGTCGCGGGCCTCGGTGAGCGGCAGCCCGGTGCTCCGGGCGACCTCCTCGATCACCGCGGCTGCGAACCCCGGCGGCGTGTTGATGCCGGTGCCGACCGCCGTCCCGCCCAGCGGCAGCTCGGCCAGCCGGGGCAGCGAGGCGCGCAGCCGCTCCACGCCGTAGCGCACCTGGGCGGCGTACCCGCCGAACTCCTGGCCGAGCGTCACCGGCGTGGCGTCCATCAGATGCGTCCGCCCCGACTTCACGACGTCGGCGAACTCCTCCGCCTTGCGCTCCAGCGAGCCGGCGAGGTGCTCCAGCGCCGGGATCAGATCGTGGGTGACGGCGGCGGTGGCGGCGATGTGGATGGAGGACGGGAAGACGTCGTTGGACGACTGCGAGGCGTTGACGTGGTCGTTCGGGTGCACGTCCCGGCCGAGCCGCTCGCTCGCGAGGGTGGCGAGCACCTCGTTGGTGTTCATGTTGGACGACGTCCCCGAGCCGGTCTGGAACACGTCCACCGGGAAGTGCTCGTCCCACCGGCCCTCGGCGACCTCGCCGGCCGCCTGCTGGATCGCCTCGGCGACGTCCTTGTCGAGCACGCCGAGTTCCGCGTTGGCCTTGGCGGCGGCTCCCTTGATCCGGGCGAGCGCCTCGATGTGCGCGCGCTCGATCCGCTGCCCGGAGACGGGGAAGTTCTCCACGGCCCGCTGCGTCTGCGCCCGCCACTTGGCGTTCGCCGGAACCCGGACTTCACCCATGGAATCGTGCTCGATGCGGTATTCGGTCATACCGGGTACAGCACCCGCGACGGACGGGATGTTCCGACCCGGCGATCTCGCCCCCGCCGCCCCTACCCGTCCCGTCCTTCCGGGGGCTCCGCCCCCGGCCCCCCGCTCCGCAAACGCCGGAGAGGCTGAATCGCAGCCCGTCCGGCGTTCGAGGACGAGGCCGTTCAGGCCGAAGCGGGGGCCCGCCGCACCCGGGGTGCTACGCCAGCCCCGGTCCGCGCACCGGGATGTGCGTGAACGTCGGTTCGGGGGCGGGGTTCTGGAAGAAGTCGTTGCCCTTGTCGTCGACGACGATGAACGCCGGGAAGTCCTCGACCTCGATCTTCCAGACGGCCTCCATCCCGAGCTCCTCGTACTCGACGACCTCGACCTTCTTGATGCAGTCCTGGGCGAGGCGGGCGGCCGGCCCGCCGATGGAGCCGAGGTAGAAGCCGCCGTGCGTGCCGCACGCGTCGGTGACCTGCTTGCTGCGATTGCCCTTGGCCAGCATCACCTTGGAGCCGCCCGCGGCCTGGAACTGCTCGACGTAGGAGTCCATACGGCCGGCCGTCGTCGGCCCGAAGGAACCGGACGCGTACCCCTCGGGCGTCTTCGCCGGACCCGCGTAGTACACCGGGTGGTCCTTCAGGTACTGCGGCATCTCCTCGCCCGCGTCCAGCCGCTCCTTGATCTTGGCGTGCGCGATGTCGCGGGCCACGACCAGCGGACCGGTCAGCGACAGACGCGTCTTCACCGGGTACTTGCTCAGCTCGGCGAGGATCTCGTCCATCGGCTGGTTGAGGTCCACCTTGACCACGGAGCCGGACTCCTGAAGCTGCTCCTCGGTGGTCTCCGGCAGGAAGCGCGCCGGGTCGGTCTCCAGCTGCTCCAGGAACACGCCCTCCGCCGTGATCTTGGCGACCGCCTGGCGGTCCGCGGAGCAGGAGACGGCGATGGCGACCGGGCAGGACGCGCCGTGCCGCGGCAGCCGGATCACCCGGACGTCGTGGCAGAAGTACTTGCCGCCGAACTGCGCGCCGATGCCGATCTTCTGCGTCAGCTCGAAGACCTTGTCCTCCAGCTCCGTGTCCCGGAAGCCGTGGCCGAGCGCGGAGCCCTCGGTGGGCGCGTTGTCCAGGTAGTGCGCGGAGGCGTACTTGGCGGTCTTCAGCGCGTACTCCGCGCTCGTGCCGCCGACGACGATCGCCAGGTGGTACGGCGGGCAGGCGGCCGTACCCAGCGAACGGATCTTCTCCTCCAGGAACTTCATCATGGAGGCCTCGTTCAGGACGGCCTTCGTCTCCTGGTAGAGGAAGCTCTTGTTGGCCGAGCCGCCGCCCTTGGCCATGAACAGGAACTTGTAGGCGCCGCCGTCCGTCGCGTACAGCTCGATCTGGGCCGGCAGGTTGGAGCCGGTGTTCTTCTCCTCCCACATGGTGAGAGGGGCCATCTGCGAGTAGCGCAGGTTCAGGTTCTTGTACGCGTCGTAGATGCCGTGCGACAGGTGCGCCGCGTCCTCGCCCTCGGTGAGGACGTTCTGGCCGCGCTTGCCCATGACGATCGCGGTGCCCGTGTCCTGGCACATCGGCAGCACGCCCGCCGCCGCGATGTTGGCGTTCTTCAGCAGGTCCAGGGCGACGAACTTGTCGTTCGCGCTCGCCTCCGGGTCGTCGACGATGCGGCGGAGCTGGGCGAGGTGGGCCGGGCGCAGGTAGTGCTGGATGTCGTGGACGGCCTCCTCGGCCAGCTTGCGCAGCGCCTCCGGCTCCACCTTGAGGAACGTCCGCCCGTCCGGCCCCTCGACCGTCGAGACGCCCTCGGACGTCACCAGTCGGTAGGGGGTGGTGTCCTCTCCCTGGGGGAGCAGATCGGTGTACGCGAACTCAGGCATCTCAGCCCATTCCTCACTCTACGGACGGCGGCCCGCCGTCATTGGCGGGCCCCACCAGCGTAGAACCTGCCACCGACACGGAACCTGTGAGGTGAGGCTCAGTGCCGGCGCGGGGCTCTTCCGGCGCCGGGCCCGACACGCGCGGCTTGTCCACACCCCTAGTCGCGATCTATCGCGTTTGGGTACGCTGCTGTCGTGGACCTTCAGAAGCACGCCCGCCCCGAGGACACGGCGCCCGCGGCGCCCACCGCGCCCCGCGTCGCCGAGCTGCGCGCCTCGGACGCCGACCGTGACCGCATCGCCGACATCCTGCGCGAAGCCCTGGCCGAGGGCCGGCTGACCGCAGACGAGCACGCCGAGCGCGTGGAGGGGGTGCTGCACGCGAAGACCGTCGGTGAGCTGGAGGTCTTCATCCGGGACCTGCCGGCCGCCCACCAGGCCCCGCCCGCCCCCGCCTACACGCCGGTGCCGTCCCGCCCGACCCCCGGCGCGATCCCGGCCGAGGCCGACGCCAACGTGGTGGCCGTCTTCAGCAGCGCCATGCGCCGCGGCCGGTGGCGCGCCGGACGCCGGCTGCACGCGTACTCGGTCTTCGGCTCCGTCGAGATCGACCTCAGCGAGGCGATCTTCGAGTACCAGCAGGTCGTCATCAAGGCCGTCTCCGTCTTCGGCGACGTGCAGATCCGCGTCCCGGAGAACGTGTCGCTGCGCGGCACCGGCGGCGGCGTCCTCGGCAACTTCGAGGTGGACACGCTCGACTCGGTCGAGACCGACGCGCCCGTCATCTACGTCGAGGGGTGGGCCGTCCTCGGAAACATCGAGGCCCGGCCCAAGCGGGGCAAGGTCGTTTCGGACATCCTCGACCGCGCCCAGCGCACCGTCGAGAGAAAGCTGCGCAAGCACCTCGACCGTTGACTCCGGCGAATCAGGCCCCGGCCGGAACGATCGCCTCCTCCCGCACCACCAGCCGAGGGGCGTGAACAAGCCGCCGCGCAACCGCCGTTGGAAACGCTGTGCATGGGCCCGCGCACAGCGGGTAGACCTTGCTGCATCGTCGCTCACTCGCGAAGCCGTCGTCAGGAGTAGACCGTGCTGCAACCGCCGCATTCGTCCCTGCAGGTAGCCGCCGTTCCGGCCCAGCGGGTGCCCGCGCGCGACCGGGACCAAGACGACCCCTGGCACACCGAAGCGGTGTGCCGGCGCGACGAGGCCGGCCTCTTCTTCGCCCCGTCGAAGGAGCCCACCGCGGCCCGGCTGTCCCGCGAGGAAGCGGCCAAGCGGGTCTGCGCCCGCTGCCCCGTCATGGTGGAGTGCCGCGAACACGCCCTCCTCCAGCCCGAGCCCTACGGCGTCTGGGGCGGCCTCACCGCAGCAGAACGCCGAGTGGTCCTCGCCCGCCGCCGCCGCCGCGAACTGGAACTCCAGAACAGGCCGACGACCACCCGCATGGCGGGCTGAGCACCCCAGCAAAAAGGCGCCCTCCCCGCACGGAGGGCGCCTTTTCAATACCGGGCCGGCGTCGCGCCCCGAAGGGGCGCGGGGAACTGCGCGACAAGCCCAAACCCCGCGCAGCGACATGGCC
>NZ_JBEYVS010000033.1:0-103911 GCF_040644095.1 Streptomyces sp. NPDC047028 | reverse complement strand
ACGAAGCGGGTGGTAAGGCAGTGGCCGAAGGCGGCTTCGTCGGCGCTGAGCGCTCCGGCGGTGATTGCCATGGTGCCGGTGCCCTTGGCGACGAACGCCCGCCTCGCTGCTTCTCTTCGCCGCTGCCCGCTACTCCTCGGCCGCCTGACCGCTCAGGCCGCCGCGGATGGCGTCCATCACCGAGGAGTCGGTCAGGGTGGTGACATCGCCCAGGGCACGCCGGTCGGCCACGTCCCGCAGCAGACGGCGCATGATCTTCCCGGAGCGGGTCTTGGGCAGTTCCGCGACGACCAGGATCTGCCGCGGCCGCGCGATCGGCCCGATCTCCCGGGCCACGTGGTCGCGCAGTTCCTTGGCGAGCGCGGCGCCGTCGCCCGTGGCGGCGGCGTCGGAGCGCAGGATCACGAAGGCCACGATGCCCTGCCCGGTGACCGCGTCCTCGGCGCCGACCACGGCCGCCTCGGCCACCCCCGGGTGGGACACGAGAGCCGACTCCACCTCCGTGGTGGAGATCCGGTGCCCGGAGACGTTCATGACGTCGTCCACCCGGCCCAGCAGCCAGATGTCGCCGTCCTCGTCCTTCTTGGCCCCGTCACCGGCGAAGTACCAGCCGGGGAAGCGCGACCAGTAGGTGTCGATGTACCGCTGCTCGTCGCCCCAGATGGTGCGCAGCATCGCCGGCCACGGCTCGGTGAGCACCAGGTAGCCGCCGGAGCCGTTGGGCACCGGGACGCCCTTGTCGTCCACGACCTCGGCCTTGATGCCGGGCAGCGGGCGCAGCGCCGATCCCGGCTTGAGGACGCTCACCCCGGGCAGCGGGCTGATCATCTGGGCGCCGGTCTCCGTCTGCCACCAGGTGTCCACCACCGGGCAGCGGTCGCCGCCGATCACCCTCCGGTACCAGATCCACGCCTCCGGGTTGATGGGCTCGCCCACCGAGCCGATCAGCCGCAGCGAGGTGAGGTCGAACCCCTCCGGGATGTCGCTGCCCCACTTCATGAAGGTGCGGATCGCGGTGGGCGCGCAGTACAGGATGGTGACGCCGTACTTCTCCACCAGCTCCCACCAGCGGCCCTGGTGCGGGGTGTCCGGGGTGCCCTCGTAGAGCACCGAGGTCGCCCCGTTCGCGAGGGGGCCGTAGACGATGTAGGAGTGGCCGGTGACCCAGCCGATGTCGGCGGCCGTCCAGAACACGTCGGTCTCGGGCTTGAGGTCGAACACCGCCCAGTGCGACCAGGCGACCTGGGCGAGGTAGCCGCCCGAGGTGTGCAGGATGCCCTTGGGCCGGGCCGTCGTACCCGAGGTGTACATGATGTACAGCGGGTGCTCGCTGTCGAACGCCTCGCAGGTGTGCTCGGCCGGCTGCGCGTCGACCAGGTCGTGCCACCAGACGTCGCGGCCGTCCTGCCAGTCGACGTCCTGACCGGTGCGGCGGACGACGAGCACGGAGCGGACGTCCGGGCAGTCGCGGACCGCCTCGTCCACCGCGGGCTTCAGCGCGGAGGGGTTGCCCCTGCGGTAGCCGCCGTCCGCGGTGATGACCACGCGGGCGTCGCAGTCCTGGATGCGGCCGCGCAGCGCGTCCGCGGAGAATCCGCCGAAGACCACGGTGTGCGGGGCGCCGATGCGGGCGCAGGCCAGCATCGCGATCACCGTCTCGGGGATCATCGGCATGTAGAGGGCGACCCGGTCACCGGTCCCCACGCCGAGGGAGAGCAGGGCGTTCGCGGCCCGGCACACCTCCTCGGTCAGCTGGGTATAGGTGAGTGTGCGGGTGTCGCCCGGCTCGCCCTCCCAGTGGAAGGCCACGCGGTCGCCGTGCCCGGCGGCGACGTGCCGGTCCAGGCAGTTGTACGCCACGTTGAGCCGCCCGTCGGTGAACCAGCGGGCGAAGGGCGCCTTGCTCCAGTCGCGGACGGCGGTCCACGGCTCGGCCCAGTCGAGCCGGTCGGCCGCGGCGGCCCAGAAGGCGTCCGGGTCCGCGTCCGCCTCGGCGTACGCGGACTCCGGGACGTTGGCGGTGGCGGCCAGGTCGCCCGGGGGCGGGAAACGGCGCTCCTCGTGGAGCAGGTTGGCCAGGGTGGCGTCGGTGCCGTTCGCGCCCGCCGTGCCGCCCGTGTCCGCTGTGCCGTCCGACGAGGTCATGGCCGTACCCTTTCCCGCCCGGACAGCGGCATCACCGGGACGACCTGCCGCTTCCAGGTGGCGTTGACGACGCCGGCGAAGGACGCGTACCAGGCGGCGACCGCGGTGATCAGGCCCAGCCAGCCGCCGATCTTCGCGGTGGTCGTGGAGGACGAGAACTCGGCGATGGTCAGCACGATGTAGGTGGCCGACAGCAGGCCCAGCACGACGACGAGCGCGCCGCTGGTGCGCATCGCTGCGACCGTCATGTAGACGGTGAAGATCGCCCAGACCAGCAGGTACAGCCCGGTCGCCTGGTGCGCGGTGGCGAGCGGCAGGTGCACGAACTTCACGTAGGCGGCGTACGACAGCCAGAACGAGGCGTACGAGCAGAACGCGGTCGCGCCGAAGGTGTTGCCCTTGCGGAACTCCCACATGCCCGCGAGCAGTTGGGCCAGCCCGCCGTAGAACAGGGCGAGCGGCAGGACGACGCCGCTGAGCGTGGCGTCGATGAGGTCCGCGTTGAAGGCGCTCAGTACGAACGTGGTCGCGGCGAATCCGGCCAGGCCGAGCGGGCCGGGGTCGGCGATGGGCTGTTCGGCGGCCGGTGTGACGGCGCCGGTCTGTGGGGTGCTCATGTGTGCGCTTGCCCTCCTCGTCGAGGAACAGCGGTCCGTCACCGGAGAGGCGTCGACACGTCACCGGACCGGTTCGCGGAACAGATACCTCCAACCCACGCTAGGCCGGTCCCGGTGGCACCACCAGACAACGCGCACGACCGTGCCCCGGTCGGCCCAGGGCGGTACGCCGCCGGTGTGAGACCGGCGGGCGGCCGTCCCGTGCGGCCGCCCGCCGCCGGTGCCGTACCGCATGCGCTTTCCTGTGATGTGGGTCCCACCCGCGGGTGACCCGGGCTCGGGTGCGCGTTGACGTCGGGGGTGCGCCGGTAGGGTGGCCCGGTTGTCCGACGTAGCCGCCCGACCCCCCCACGGAGACCGTGACTACCACCGCCGCCGCCACCTCCCACCACCTCTCGCCCGCCTTCCCCGGCCGCGCCCCCTGGGGTACCGCCAACAAGCTGCGTGCCTGGCAGCAGGGGGCGATGGAGAGGTACGTCCAGGAGCAGCCGCGTGACTTCCTCGCCGTCGCGACGCCCGGCGCCGGGAAGACGACGTTCGCGCTGACCCTCGCGTCCTGGCTGCTGCATCACCACGTCGTGCAGCAGGTGACCGTGGTCGCACCGACCGAGCACCTGAAGAAGCAGTGGGCCGAGGCCGCGGCGCGGATAGGCATCAAGCTCGACCCCGAGTACAGCGCGGGCCCGCTCGGCAAGGACTACCACGGCGTCGCCGTGACCTACGCGGGCGTCGGCGTCCGGCCCATGCTGCACCGCAACCGCGTCGAGCAGCGCAAGACCCTCGTGATCCTCGACGAGATCCACCACGCCGGTGACTCCAAGTCCTGGGGCGAGGCCTGCCTGGAGGCGTTCGAGCCCGCCACCCGCCGGCTCGCCCTCACCGGCACGCCGTTCCGCTCGGACACCAACCCCATCCCCTTCGTGACGTACGAGGAGGGCAACGACGGGATCCGGCGCTCGGCCGCCGACTACACCTACGGCTACGGCAACGCCCTCGCCGACCACGTCGTCCGGCCGGTCATCTTCCTCTCCTACAGCGGCAACATGCGCTGGCGCACCAAGGCCGGCGACGAGATCGCCGCCCGGCTCGGCGAGCCGATGACGAAGGACGCGATCAGCCAGGCCTGGCGTACGGCCCTCGACCCGCGCGGCGAATGGATGCCCAGCGTGCTGCGCGCCGCCGACCAGCGGCTGACCGAGGTCAGGAAGGGCATCCCGGACGCCGGCGCCCTCGTCATCGCCTCCGACCAGGACTCGGCCCGCGCCTACGCCAAGCTGATCCGCGAGATCACCGGCAGCAAGGCCACCGTCGTGCTCTCCGACGACGCCGGCGCCTCGAAGCGGATCGACGAGTTCAGCCAGGGCGACGACCGGTGGATGGTCGCGGTGCGGATGGTGTCCGAGGGCGTCGACGTGCCCCGGCTCGCGGTCGGCGTGTACGCCACCACCATCTCCACCCCCCTCTTCTTCGCCCAGGCCGTCGGGCGTTTCGTACGGTCCCGGCGGCGCGGCGAGACCGCGTCCGTGTTCCTGCCGACCGTGCCCGACCTGCTGACCTTCGCCAATGAGATGGAGAAGGAACGCGACCACGCCCTCGACAAGCCGAGGAAGGAGGGGGAGGAGGACCCGTACGCCGAGTCAGAGAAGGAGATGGACGAGGCGAACAAGCAGCAGGACGAGGACACCGGCGAGCAGGAGCAGTTCTCCTTCGAGGCGCTGGAGTCCGAGGCCGTCTTCGACCGGGTCCTCTACGACGGTGCCGAGTTCGGCATGCAGGCGCACCCGGGCAGCGAGGAGGAACAGGACTACCTGGGCATCCCGGGACTCCTGGAACCGGACCAGGTGCAGATGCTGCTGCAGAAGCGGCAGGCCCGGCAGATCGCGCACAGCCGCAAGAAGCCTGACTCCGAGGCCGACCTGCTGGAACTGCCCGCCGAACGGCGGCCCGTCGTCTCCCACAAGGAGATGATGGAACTGCGCAAGCAGCTGAACACGATGGTCAGCGCCTACGTCCACCAGAGCGGCAAGCCGCACGGGGTGATCCACACCGAGCTGCGGCGGGTGTGCGGAGGGCCGCCGAGCGCGGAGGCCACGGCGGGGCAGTTGCGGCAGCGGATCGAGAAGATGGGAGAGTGGGCGACGCGGATGCGGTGACGCTCCGCTGGTTTGCCGTCTTCTCGCCCACCCGCCCGCCCGACTCGGGTGGTCCAGCAGTGGCCGTCTCGGGGCTCCGCCCCGGACCCCGTGCTGTGCTGCGCGGCCGCTCGGCGCGTATCAGGACGAATGCTGCCAGGGCGGATCTTGTTGTGCCCGGATTCTGGACGAAGGCTTCCGCTCAGCGAACTCCCTTCGCTACTGTCCCGCTACGCAACGCCCCGTGGCAGCGCCGCCGCGGAGCGCAGCCGTGAAGCGACACGGCCCGGAGCCGCCGGGCCGTCCTGCCGATCGGCGGCCTCTGAAGCGCGTCGCCGACGGGACTCGACGACGCACCTCCCGCTCCGTTGGCTGCCGACCTCACCACTGAAGGAGTGGGCGTCGTGACCGCGGAGACCTCTCAGACGCTCGACCGGGGACTGCGCGTCCTCAAACTGCTGGCCGACACGGACCACGGGCTGACCGTCACCGAGCTTTCCAACAAACTGGGCGTGAACCGGACCGTGGTGTACCGGCTGCTCGCCACGCTGGAGCAGCACGCCCTCGTACGGCGTGATCTCGGTGGCCGGGCCCGCGTGGGCCTCGGGGTGCTGCGGCTGGGCCGGCAGGTGCATCCGCTGGTACGGGAGGCCGCGCTGCCGGCGCTGCGCTCGCTCGCGGAGGACATCGGGGCGACGGCGCACCTGACGCTGGTGGACGGGACGGAGGCGCTGGCCGTCGCCGTGGTCGAGCCGACCTGGACCGACTACCACGTGGCCTACCGTGCCGGGTTCCGGCATCCCCTGGACCGGGGTGCGGCGGGCCGGGCCATCCTCGCTGCCCGGCAGGCGCCTCTGGCCGAGCCGGGGTACACGCTGACGCACGGTGAGCTGGAGGCGGGGGCGAGTGGGGCCGCGGCGGCGCTGATCGGGGTGACCGGGGTCGAGGGCAGCGTCGGCGTCGTCATGCTCGCGGACTCCGTCCCGGAGAGGGTCGGCCCCCGTGTCATGGACGCGGCCCGAGAGGTAGCCGAAGCCCTCCGCTGACCCGGGGCGCCGTTTCGCTCACCGGCGATATGCGGCTCCGCCGCGCGGGCGCGACAAGCCACGGCGTACCCGCACCCGGCGAACGGCCCGCACGCGGCAGGCGCTGTCCCGTGCCGCACCCGGCGAACGGCCCGCGCCCGGCAGACGGTGGCTCGGGGCGCACCCGGCGTACGGGCCCGCGCCCGGCAGACGGTCCCCGGTCCGTGAAACCCAGCGGAGCGGTCACGTTAGATTGATGCCGTGCTCTCACGTCTCACGCGTCCCCAGGCCCTCCTCGTCTGTGTCCTGCCCGTCGTGGCCCTGCTGGCGACCGCCGCGTTCGCGCCGCTGCCGTTCACCGTGGCGCAGCCGGGGCTGACCGCCGATGTGCTGGGGAAGAACAAGGGCACCCAGGTGATCACCATCTCGGGGGCGCCGGTCCGCGCGACCAAGGGCCAGCTGCGGATGGTGACCATCGAGGCGACCGGCCCGGACACCCCCGTCCACCTCGGCGACGTGCTGGGCAACTGGTTCCGGACCGACCGGGCCGTCATGCCGCACGACTCGGTCTACCCGAGCGGCGACACCGTCAAGGAGATCGAGAAGCACAACACCCAGCAGATGCGGCAGTCCCAGGACGCGGCGACGCAGGCCGCGCTGAACTACCTGCACCTGAGCGGCGACGACGTCAAGGTCAAGCTGCGGCTCGCCGACGTGGGCGGCCCCAGCGCGGGCCTGCTGTTCACCCTCGGCATCATCGACAAGCTGGACGGCGACGGCAGCGGCGGCGACCTGACGGGCGGCCGCACCATCGCCGGTACGGGGACGATCGACGGCCACGGCGCGGTCGGCGCGGTCGGCGGGGTGGCCCTGAAGACGCAGGCCGCCCGCCGGGACGGCGCGACCGTCTTCCTGGTCCCGAAGGACGAGTGCTCCGACGCACAGTCCGAGCTGCCGAAGGGCCTGCGCCTGGTTCCGGTCAGCACCCTGAAGGGCACGGTCACCGCCCTGAAGGCCCTTGAGACGGGCAGGGGCTCGGTACCCAGCTGCTGAGGGCCCTACTTCACGAACCCCTCCTGCTTCATCCAGTCCAGTGCCACCTGGTGCGGGTCCTCGCCGTCGACGTCCACCTTGGCGTTCAGGGTCTGGGCCACCGTGTTGTCCAGCTTCTTGGTGACGGGGTCGATGACGCGGGCGATGGCCGGCCACTTCTTCAGGACCTTGGTGTTGATCACGGGCGCCGCGTTGTAGTTGGGGAAGAAGTGCTTGTCGTCGGCCATCACCACCAGGTGCATGGACTTGATTCGGCCGTCGGTGGTGAAGACCTCCCCGTACGTGCAACTCCCCTTCGCCACCTGGGTGTAGATGATCCCGGTGTCCATCTGGGTGATGTTCCGCGTCGGGATGTGCATCCCGTACGCCTTCTCCATGCCGGGCAGCCCGTCGGCCCGGTTGGCGAACTCGCCCTCCACGCACAGGGTCACCGCGCCGGGGTCCTTCTTCGCCAGCGCCGCCACCTGGGACAGCGTCCGGGTGCCGTACTTCTTGAAGTTGTCCTGGTTCATGGCCAGCGCGTAGGTGTTGTTCAGGCGCGAGGGCGGCAGCCAGGTCAGCCCGTTCTTCAGGTCGGCGTCCCGGACCGCCTGCCACTGCTTCTCGGGGTCCGGGATGGGCTTGCTCTTGCCGAGGTAGGTGATCCAGCCCGTGCCGGTGTACTCGTAGAGGGCGTCCGCGTCGCCGCTCTTGACCGCCTCCCGCGATCCGATGGACCCCTGGATGCCGGTCCGGTCCAGCACGTCCGCGCCGGCCGCCTCGAAGGCGATCCCCATGATCGCGCCGAGGATCAGCTGCTCGGTGAACTCCTTGGAGGTGACCGTGAGGTGCGCCCCCTTCAGCGGCTTCCCGGCGCCGATCGAGCCGGGCTCCACGTCGTCCACCATCGGCGAACCGCTGGTCAGGCCGCAGCCCGCCGAGAGGGAGAGGGCGATCAGCAGCAGCGCGGCGGCGGGCAGGGTCGTGCGGCGCCCCATGTGCCCCGTGCACCTCATGCGCCCACCTCCAGACCGCGCGGCCGGAGCAGGACCTCCGTGAGGGCGGCCAGCCAGTCCACCAGGAGGGCCAGCGCCACGGTGAGGACCGAGCCCAGCACCAGGACCGGCATGCGCTGCGTGGTGATGCCCGTGGTGATCAGCGTCCCCAGGCCGCCGCCCCCGCCGAAGGTCGCCAGCGTCGCCGTACCCACGTTGAGCACCAGGGCCGTCCGCACGCCCGCGAGGATCAGCGGTACGGCGAGGGGGAGTTCGATGCGGGTGAGCACGCCGAACGGGGACATGCCGATGCCGCGGGCCGCCTCCAGCAGCGTGGGGTCGTTGGCCTTCAGCCCGGCGATGGTGTTGGACAGCACGGGCAGCACGGCGTAGATGATGATGCCGATCAGCGGCGCCTTCGTGCCCGTGCCCAGCCAGATCACCAGCAGGGCGAGCAGGCCGATCGCCGGGGTCGCCTGGCCCATGTTGGCGAACGCCACGGCGACCGGGGTGGCCTTGCGGAACGACCGGCGGGTGAGCACGATGCCCAGCGGGATCGCGATGATCAGCACGAAGAACGTCGAGATCACCGTCAGCTGCACGTGTTGCCACAGCGCCTTGGAGACCTTGCCGTCCGACAGGGCGTTCTCCGAGATCGTGTCCAGGTGCGCCTGCTGGAACCACAGCCAGGTGGCCAGCAGGATCGCGACGAGGAACGCGGGCCGGACCGTCAGCTGCTGCCAGGTCAGCCGCCGGGCCGGCGGCCGCTGCCGCGGGGGAGGGGCCTCCTGTCCGGCCTCGTCCGGGAGTGCGAGCCCACCGTCCTCGTCGCGGAACGCGGTCCCCTCGCGCTCGTCGCCGAACGCGCGCCCCCTGACCTCGTGCTCGCCCTCGGGGCGCCGCCGCGGGGACGTGCTCATGCCTTCCCCGTCCCGCCGGGAGCCCCGCCCCCGCCCCCCACACCCTCCTGCTCCAGGTGGGTCTGCTGGGAGCGGGCCTCTTCCAGGTCGTGCTGGTGCTCCATCGCCTCCAGCCGGTCCTCCTCCAGCAGTTCGTGCACCGAGTTCATGAGGGTCTCCATGTCGACGACGCCGAGGTACTCCCCGCGCCGCCCGGTCACCGCGACCCGGCCCGCGTTGTCCGTGAGCACCGCCTCCAGCGCGTCCCGCAGGGTCGCGTCCCGGGTCACCGTGTCGTGCACCAGCGTGCCCGCGCGGGCCAGCGAGCCCCGCGCCCGCATCAGGTCGCCGCGCCGGAGCCACTTGTAGGGGCGGCGGCGCCGGTCCAGCAGCAGGATCTCGTTGGTGCCGCTGCTTCGCAGGAACCCGAAGATCTGCTGCAACGGGGTGTCCACGGTCACCGTCGGGTAGTCCCGCATCTCCACGTCCCGCACCCGGGTGAGGTTCAGCCGCTTCAGCGCCGCGCCCGCGCCGACGAAGCCGGAGACGAAGTCGTCCGCCGGGTTGGTGAGGATCGCCTCCGGGGTGTCGAACTGGGCGATGTGCGAGCGCTCGCGCAGTACGGCGATCCGGTCACCCAGCTTGATCGCCTCGTCGAAGTCGTGGGTGACGAAGACGATCGTCTTGTGCAGTTCGTGCTGGAGCCGGATCAGCTCGTCCTGGAGGTGGTCGCGGGTGATCGGGTCGACCGCGCCGAACGGCTCGTCCATGAGCAGCACCGGGGGGTCGGCGGCGAGCGCGCGGGCCACGCCGACGCGCTGCTGCTGGCCGCCGGAGAGCTGGCGCGGATAACGGCCGTGGAACTCGCCCGGGTCGAGCCCGACGAGGTCCAGCATCTCCTCGACCCGCGATCTGATCCGCGGCCTGGACCAGCCGATCATCTTCGGCACCAGCGCGATGTTCTGGGCGACGGTCATGTGCGGGAACAGGCCCGAGGACTGGATGGCGTAGCCGACCTTGCGGCGCAGCTTCACCGCGTCGATGTCGGTGACGTCCTCGCCGCCGATGCGGATGCGGCCGCCGGTCGGCTCGATCAGCCGGTTGATCATCTTCAGGGTGGTGGACTTCCCGCAGCCCGACGGGCCCACGAAGATCACCGTCTCGCCCGCCCCGATCTCCATGGTGACGTTCTCCACGGCCGGCTGCGGGTTCCCCGGGTACAGCTTGGTGAGGTTCTCCAGCTCGATGGTCGCCCCCGCCACGGAAGACGACTCGGCCGTTGCCTCGGACGCGGACTGGGACGAGGACTGGGACTGGGACTGGGACGAGGACTGGGACGACGACTCAGACACGGATCCCCCTCGGAATGGTCAGCCGCCCGATCAGCACGTACGCGGCGTCGAACAGAAGGGCGAGGATGATGATCCCCAGCGTGCCCGCGAGCACCTGGTTCAGCGCGTTCTTGCTGCCCAGCGAGCCGATCCCGCGGAAGATCTCGTTGCCGAGACCGGGCCCTGACGCGTAGGCCGCGATGGCCGCGATGCCCATCAGCATCTGCGTGGAGACCCGGATGCCGGTCAGGATCGGCGGCCAGGCCAGCGGCAGCTCGACCCGCATCAGGCAGGCGAACCGGGACATGCCGATCCCGCGGGCCGCGTCCACCAGCGTCGGGTCGACCCCGCGCAGGCCCACGATGGAGTTCCGCACGATGGGCAGCAGCCCGTACAGGGTCAGCGAGACGACGGTCGGCGGCACACCCAGCCCCACGACCGGGATGAGCAGACCGATCATGGCCAGGGAGGGGATGGTCAGGATGGTGGAGGTGGCGGTGGTGGCGAGGTTGCCCGCCCAGGTGCTGCGGTAGGTGACGATCCCGATCAGCACGCCGAGGACGGTCGCCACGACCATGCACTGGAACACCACGCTGGCGTGCTGGTAGGCGTCCGCGAGCAGCTGCTGGTGACGGGCGGTCAGATAGTCCCAGAAGTTCACACGCGCTCACCCCCGCTCCGGTTCGGGTCCCTCCGGTCGTCCGCGGGCCCGCGGTCAGGCTCCTTCGCTGTCCCTGCCGACGGGCGAGTTCACCTCCAGGGCGCACTCGCCGACGGCCGCCTGTTCCACCAGCGGGATGATCCGCAGCGGGACGGGGTTCTCCATGACGATCGCCGTGGAGGCCCGGACGATCCCATCAAAACCGACAACCCGGTCGATCACCCGCTGGAGATCGGCGTTCGAGCGGGCCACCAGCCGGCACAGCATGTCTCCGGTGCCGGTCGTGGTCAGCAGCTCCAGCACCTCGGGAACCGTCGCCAAGTGCGCCCGCACATCGGCTCCTTGGCCCTGCCGGATCTGCAGCGTGGCGAACGCGGTGACCGGGTAGCCGAGGGCCGCCGGGTCCACCTGGGGGCCGAATCCGCGGATGACGCCATTCGACTGAAGCCGGTCGAGGCGGGCCTGTGCCGTGCCCCGCGCCACCCCCAGCCTGCGGGACATCTCCAGCACCCCGATACGCGGCTCCCGTGCCAGCAGCACCAGGATCCGGCCGTCCAGATGATCGATCGCCACAGCGCCTCCAGGGGTGGTCATCCTGTACAGAAAGGCCGAGAGTCCGGCCGTACCGCTGAACAAAATGCCCAGCGATTACGCGAACTATTGCGCACCTTGCAGAGTCGGGTCACCCTTCCGCTATGACGCAGACCACAGACCACACTCCCGACACCGCGCGGCAGGCCGACCCCTTCCCGGTCAAGGGAATGGACGCCGTCGTCTTCGCCGTGGGCAACGCCAAGCAGGCCGCGCACTACTACTCGACGGCCTTCGGCATGCGGCTCGTCGCCTACTCCGGACCGGAGAACGGCAGCCGCGAGACCGCCAGCTACGTGCTGGAGAACGGCTCGGCGCGGTTCGTGTTCACCTCGGTGATCAAGCCCTCTACCACCTGGGGCACCTTCCTCGCCGAGCATGTGGCCGAGCACGGCGACGGCGTCGTCGACCTGGCCATCGAGGTCCCGGACGCCCGCGCCGCGCACGCGTACGCCGTCGAGCACGGTGCGAAGAGTGTCGCCGAGCCGTACGAGGTCAAGGACGAGCACGGCACCGTCGTCCTCGCCGCCATCGCCACCTACGGCGAGACCCGCCACACCCTCGTCGACCGCTCCGGCTACGACGGCCCCTACCTGCCCGGCTTCGTGGCCGCCCGGCCCATCGTCGAGCCGCCCGCCCAGCGCACCTTCCAGGCCATCGACCACTGCGTCGGCAACGTCGAACTCGGCAAGATGAACGAGTGGGTGTCGTTCTACAACAACGTCATGGGCTTCACGAACATGAAGGAGTTCGTGGGCGACGACATCGCCACCGAGTACTCGGCGCTGATGTCGAAGGTCGTCGCGGACGGCACCCTCAAGGTGAAGTTCCCGCTCAACGAGCCGGCGATCGCCAAGAAGAAGTCCCAGATCGACGAGTACCTGGAGTTCTACAACGGCCCGGGCTGCCAGCACATCGCGCTGAACACCAACGACATCGTGCAGACGGTCCGCACGATGCGCGCGGCCGGCGTCGAGTTCCTCGACACCCCGGACTCCTACTACGACACCCTCGGCGAGTGGGCCGGCGAGACCCGCGTGCCCGTCGAGACGCTGCGCGAGCTGAAGATCCTCGTCGACCGCGACGAGGACGGCTACCTGCTGCAGATCTTCACCAAGCCGGTCCAGGACAAGCCGACCGTCTTCTTCGAGATGATCGAGCGGCACGGCTCCATGGGCTTCGGCAAGGGCAACTTCAAGGCCCTGTTCGAGGCGATCGAGCGCGAGCAGGAGAAGCGCGGCAACCTGTAGTCATTCCTCGGACGGCAGCGGTTCGTCCGGCACGGGGCCCAGTGCGGCAAGCGCCCGCTGGGCCTCCGGCGCGTCCAGGGGCGAGAACCACGGGTTGATCCGCAGCGCCTCCTCAAGGTGCCGGCGGGCGGGAGCGGCCAGCCCCAGCCCCTGCTCGATCATCCCCCGGTGGAACGCGTACGGGGCACTGCGCACCCCGCCGCCCTTCGCCGCGTCCGTCGCGACCGCCGCGTACGTCAGCGCCTCCTCGTCGGCGCCCGTGCGGTGCAGCGCCCAGCCCAGCGCGTCGGCCACCGCGATGCCGGGCTGGCGCGCCCACTCCGCCCGCAGCCGCGCCACCGCGTCCGTGGCGTCCCCGTGGTCCGCCTCGAACCGCCCGGTCAGGAGGTCCTCGTCGACCCCGCCGGACTCCGCCTGCCGCAGCCGCTTTCGCAGCAGCGCGTACTGCTCCCCGGCCTGCCCGCCCCTGCCCAGCGACTCGTACAGCTCGCCCAGGTCCAGCAGGTCCTCCGGGCGCGGCCGCGTCGCCACGGCCGCCGCGTACGCGTCCAGCGCCTCCCCGTTCCGGCCCAGCGCGGCCAGCGCCCGGCCCTGCCCCGCGAGCGCCTCGCGCCGGTCGGGATCGAGGCGTACGGCCGCCCGGTAGTGCCGCAGCGCATCCTCGCGGTCCCCGCGCTCCCAGGCCAGCCGGCCCGCGTCCGCCAGGTACGCGGCCCGTTCGGCGGGCGTACCGGCGGCGGCCGCCGCGTCGGCGAGCTGGGCCTCGGCGTCCTCGCGCCAGCCCCGGTCCCGGTACACCTGCGACGCCCGCGCCATCACTGCCGGCCGCGCGGCGGGACCGGTGTGCAGTTCCAGCAGCTTCTCCAGGGTGGAGCCGGCCCGCTTGTAGTCACCGAGCCCCGTGTAGGCGTCGATCAGCGGCGGATACGCGGACCACTCCTTCGGCGTCAGCTTCCGCGCCTGCTCGCCGTACCGTTTCGCCGCCGGGAAGTCCCGGCGCGCGTTCGCCAGCGAGGCCAGCGCGCCGAGCGCCTCGGCGTTCCCCTCGGCCTTCACCTTCAGCGACGTCCGCAGTGCCCGCTCCGCCCGCGGGAAGTCCGCGGCGTCCGCCTCCCGCCGGCCGCGCGCCACATACGCGGACCCCAGCACCGCCCACGCGCGCGCGTCCCGCGGCCGCGCCCGCACCAGGCTCTCCTGCCGCCCGATGAGCACCGCCAGATCCGGCAGCGCGGCCGGTCGCCCGGACGTGACCGCCGTCAGCGCGAGCGCCCGCGCGCGGGGCCCCGGCGCGGGCGCCACGGCCTCGTGCCCCGACACCCCCGGCAGCAGCACCAGCGCCCCGCCGGCCAACAGCCCGCCCGCCACCAGGCCCACCAGCGCCCGCCGCGAAAGCCGCAGCCCCCGAAGCCGCACCGACGGCCGCACGGCACCCGACGGCGGGACCGCGCCCGGCGCGCCCACGTCGCCCGTATCGGGACGGTCGTCGTACGGTCGGATCTCCATGCCGCTCACTGTGCGTCAACCCGGCGACCGCGTCCGGGTGGCCCAAGGGCGGTGCGGACGGGTTCACACGGATGGCGGCGAGTGCGAAGGTGTGATCATGAGCCGTACCGAAGCGCAGCGCACCGCTCAGACCGGTGAGCCGGGGAGCCTCACCGGCCGGCTCCTGGCCGGGCTGCCGCCCGAGGCAGTGCTGACCGACCCCGACGTCACCGCCTCCTACGCCAACGACATGGCGAGCTTCTGCCCGGCGGGCGCCCCGGCCGTCGTCGTGCTGCCGCGCACAGTGGAACAGGTCCAGCACGTCATGCGCACCGCCACGGAACTGGGCGTGCCCGTCGTCCCGCAGGGCGCCCGCACCGGCCTGTCCGGCGGGGCCAACGCCGTCGACGGCTGCATCGCGCTGTCCCTCACGCGGATGAACCGCATCCTGGAGATCAGCCCCGTCGACCGGATCGCCGTCGTCGAACCCGGCGTCGTCAACGCCACGCTCTCCCGCGCCGTCGGGGAACACGGCCTGTACTACCCGCCCGACCCGTCCAGCTGGGAGACCTGCACGATCGGCGGGAACATCGGCACCGCCTCCGGCGGTCTGTGCTGCGTCAAGTACGGCGTGACCGCCGAGTACGTCCTCGGCCTGGACGTCGTCCTCGCCGACGGCCGCCTGATGTCCACCGGCCGCCGCACCGCGAAGGGCGTCGCGGGCTACGACCTCACCCGGCTGTTCGTCGGTTCTGAGGGCTCCCTCGGCATCGTCGTACGGGCCGTGCTCGCGCTGCGGCCCAAGCCGCCCCAGCAGCTCGTGCTCGCCGCCGAGTTCGGCTCCGCGACCGCCGCGTGCGACGCGATCTGCCGGATCATGGAGGGCGGGCACGTCCCGTCCCTCCTCGAACTGATGGACCGTACGACCGTCAAGGCGGTCAACGCGCTCGCCCACATGGGTCTGCCCGAGACCACCGAGGCGCTGCTGCTGGCCGCCTTCGACACCCCGGACCCCGCCGCCGACCTCGCCGCCGTCGGCGCGCTCTGCGAGGCCGCCGGCGCCACCCAGGTGGTGCCCGCCGACGATGCCGCCGAGTCCGAACTGCTGCTCCAGGCCCGGCGGCTCGCGCTGACGGCGCTGGAGGCGGTCGCGGGCACGACGATGATCGACGACGTGTGCGTGCCGCGCTCCCGGCTCGGCGCGATGCTCGACGGGATCGAGCGGATCGCCGCCAAGTACGACCTGACGATCGGCGTCTGTGCGCACGCGGGCGACGGCAACACCCACCCCACCGTCTGCTTCGACGCCCGCGACCCCGACGAGACCCGGCGGGCCCGCGAGTCCTTCGACGAGATCATGGCCCTCGGCCTGGAACTCGGCGGGACCATCACCGGCGAACACGGGGTGGGCGTACTGAAGAAGGAGTGGCTGGCCCGCGAGATCGGCCCGGTCGGCCTGGAGATGCAGCGCGCGGTGAAGCAGGTCTTCGACCCGCTCGGCATCCTCAACCCGGGCAAACTGTTCTGACGAGCCGCACCGGTTCACCACCGATGCGCTCACTGGGCCAGCAACTGGTCGAGCGCGTCGTCGATGCCCAGCCGCGCCGCCTCCGTCCCCGGCGCCACCACCCGCAGCGTCCGCTCCAGCCAGGCCGAAACCTGCGCGGAGGGCGCCTCCAGCAGGGCGTCGCCGTCGGGTGAACTCAGCGCCATCAGCACCACGCTGCGCCCGTCGGCCTTCGTCGGCCACACCCGCACGTCCCCCTGCCCGCACGGCCGGAACACCCCCTCCACCAGGAGTTCCCTCGCGAACGTCCAGTTGACGGGATGCTCGGAGTTGATGTGGAAGGTGACGTGCACGGCGTACGGGTCGTCGGTGCGGTAGCTCAGCCGCGCCGGGACCGGGACGCTCCGCTCCGGCGACAGGACGAGGTTCAGCTCCAGCTCGCGCTCCACCACGGTGTGCTCCATGACCTGCGTTTCCTCTCTCCCGGGGGCCGCCCGGACGCGGCCCCGCACGAGGGAGAGGCGGCGGGGGCGCGGGCATTACGCGGGTTCGGGGAAGTTTTTCGCCGCCTCTTCGCGTACGGCGCCGCTCCCTCCTCCCGGTATGGCGGAGCTGTGCACGGAGTTGCCCGTAAAGGTGCGGGTACGGCGGGACTGGCGGTGGGGGCTCCGCGCGTCTGATAGATGTGGAGGCTCGCATCCCACCTCCGAGCAGATACGGGACGACGGACATGAGCGCCCCAACCCCGGCCCCCGGCGACGACAGGCCCCGCGAGGGCTACTACCCGGACCCGTCCATCCCCGGCTACGTCCGGTACTGGAACGGCGCCTCCTGGGTGCCGGGCACCAGCAGGCCGGCGCCGAGGGACGGCGAACCGCTCAACCCGCCGCCGGGCGCCGCCCCGGCGGCTCCGACTCCGCAGGCTCCTGCGGCTCCGGTCGCCCCGGCCGGTCCGGCGTCTTCAGCGGCTTCCGCGGCTTCGGCGATGGAGGAGACGGGCCCGCACTTCTTCGACGAGGACCCGCAGCCCGCGCCGTCCGGCCCGCAGCGGCAGGCGCCCGCCGCATGGCCGGCCGACCCCAGGGTTCCGGCGGACGCCCCGGCCCAGCCGTCCGGCCACGCCATGAGCGCCGACGGCACGGCCTCCATCCCTCCGGCCGAGCCGGACACCCCCGACGCGGGCGGCACCTTCATCTTCCGCCGCCCGGTCCCGGGCCCGGCGGCGATCCAGGACGAGGGCACGATGACGTTCCGCCCGGTGCGGGACACCTCCGGTCCGGGGACGAGCGGGGCACGCGCGCGTGGGGCGCGTGGGCCGGCGAGCGGCGGCTCCGGCGCCCCCGGTGCGGCCGTCCCCGGCCTCCAGGGCCCGGTCGGAGCGGCCCCCGCCGCCTCAACTGCCGCCCCCGCCACCCCTTCCGCCGGTCCCGCCGCCCCGCCGGTCGCCGGTGCCGGTTTCGGAGCCGGAAAGGCGGCCGCCGCACGCGCCGCCGCACCGGCCCCCTCCGCGCCGAACGCCGCCGCACCTGCCCCCTCCGTGCCGCACCAGGCCGCCGCCCCGGCACCGCAGCCGGCGCCCGCCCCGGTGACCAGCGGTCCCGGGGGAGGGCAGGCCTCCTGGGCGCAGCAGGTGCACCAGTTGGCCGGGGCCGGGGACGAGCAGCCCGTCGCGCCGTGGAAGCCGCCGGTGGACGACATCTTCCAGGCGGCGGCGCGCCGGCAGGCCGCGGCCCGGCCCGCCGGACTCGGCAGGCGGTTCCTCGCCCGGCTCGTCGACAACCTGGTCATCGGCGCCGTCACCGGCGTCGCGGCCGTCCCGTTCGGCACCAGGGCCGTCGACCACATCCAGGACAAGATCGACGCGGCGAAGCTGTCCGGCCGCAGCGTCACCGTCTGGCTGCTCGACGGCACCACCGGCACCTGCCTCGCCATCGTGCTGGCCGTCCTGCTCGTCTTCGGCGTCCTCTACGAGGTGCTGCCCACGGCCAAGTGGGGCCGCACCCTGGGCAAGAAGCTGTGCGGGCTCGACGTGCGGGACATCGAGGGCCACGAGCCTCCCGCCTTCGGCGCGGCGCTGCGCCGCTGGCTGGTGTACAGCGTTCCCGGTCTCCTCGGCATCGGGGTCCTCGGCGTGCTGTGGTGCCTGTTCGACCGTCCCTGGCACCAGTGCTGGCACGACAAGGCGGCGCACACCTTCGTCGCGGGCTGACCGCCGGCCGCGCGACGGCGCCGAAGGGCTGGCACCGGTACTCCGTACGGCGGTCTGCCGGATGCGGTGGCGGGGAGTTCGGGATGCACTCGGGCCATGAGCAGCGAACCGCCCCACGGCTCCGGACCGCAGCCGCCCGACGACGATCCGCTCCGCAAGCGGCCCCCGTCGCAGGAGGGCGCGGGCTCGCCGTACGACCCGCCGTACGGCGCCCAGCAGCCCCCGCCCCCGGGCGGCGACCAGGGCGGCGGCCAGCCCCCTCCGCAGGGTGGCGGCCCCTACGGCGGCGGTCAGCCTCCTCCGCCGGGCGGCGGCCCCTACGGTGGCGGCGGCCCGTACGGCGGTGACTCCTACGGCGGCAGCGGCTACCCCGCCGACCCGCTCGCCGGAATGCCCCCGCTCGCCGACAGCGGCAAGCGCACCCTCGCCCGGATCATCGACATGATCCTGGTGGGGATCGTCGTCGGACTGCTCACCTGGGCGTTCGGGGTCAGCGCGTGGGAGATGGACGACAACGGCATCCAGGCCGGCCGGTCGGCGGCCGAGGGCGTCATCGCCGCGGTCCTCTACATCGCCTACGACACGTTCATGATGTCCCGGACCGGCCAGACGCTCGGCAAGAAGTGGCTGCACCTGCGCGTGGCCAACCTGGACAACGGTGCCACGCCCTCCCCGCAGACCCTGCTGATCCGCTCCCTGGTGCTGTGGATTCCGTTCGCGTTCTGCTGTGCCTGTATCTGGACGGCCATCTCGGGTGGTTGGAGCTTCTTCGACAGGCCGTACAAACAGGGCCTGCACGACAAAGCGGCCAAGACGGTGGTCGTCAGCACGCGTTGAGCCCGGTGCCCGCCGGTCAGAGCCGGCTGGGCACCCGCTCCTCCTCGGCCGCGGGCTCCGTCCGCGCCGCGACGGTGTGGGCGCCGGGCAGCGGCACCGTCATGGCCACGAAGACGCCCAGCGCGAGCGCGGCGAGTGCGATGACGGCGATCCCGAGGACGGAAGTCGCCTTGGAGAGCAGCAGCATGGCGAGGGTCGAGAAGACCACGGTGCAGGAACCGTAGACGAGCTGTGCGGCAGTCGGACGAGGCATGGCAATCGTGTCCTCGGGAGGGTCGGGGGGTGCCGATTCGACTCTATTCGGCTGCATGCCCGGGACGGACGATGGGTAAGCGTGACCTAACCCACGGTGCCGGTGCACAGGGGGCGCACGGAGTCATGGGGCCCCGGCATGTGCCGGTATCACGCGCCCGTTGGCCGGGATTCCCCTACGGCGCGCCCGGGGATCGAGGGTTAACCCTGTTCGTAAAGCGGACGCCAGCTCCGCATAGTGCACTTGTCCTGGGCAAGTCAAGATCTGTCTTTTCTTCTAAACCTCTAGTCAAATGACGTCACTTGACACACGCGTTGAACGTGCGCGCACGGATCCATCCATGACCCGGGACCCCCTGTTCGTGCGCGCGGCGCGGGGGAGGAACTCAAGTGACCAGCAGACCCTGGACGTTCAGAGCCGCCGCCATCGGCGTCGTGCTCACCACCGCCTCGGCCGGATTCGCGACCTTCGCCGTCGCGCAGGCGGCGACCGGCGCGGACAAGGCCCCGTCGGCTGCCGCGAACCGGCACGACCCGGCCGTGAAGCAGCAGTCGCACAACCTCGACGGTCCGATGAGCAAGACGCAGCGGGCTCAGCGCCAGGAGGCCCTGAACCAGCTCATATCGGGCAAGACGAAGGTCAAGGAGCGCAACGGCTCCAAGGTCGTCCAGCTCAAGAGCAAGAAGGGCGACAGCAAGTACGTCGAGCTCGGCCGGGAGAAGACCGACAAGATCTTCACGATCCTGGTGGAGTTCGGCGACCAGACGGACCCCAAGTTCGGCGGCACCCCCGGCCCGCTGCACAACACGATCGCCCAGCCCGACCGCCGCAAGGACAACTCGACGGCCTGGCAGGCGGACTACAACCAGAAGCACTACCAGGACCTGTACTTCGGCACCGGCAAGAAGACCGAGTCGCTGAAGAAGTACTACGAGAAGCAGTCCTCGGGCCGCTACTCGGTCGACGGTGAGGTCTCCGACTGGGTCAAGGTGCCCTACAACGAGGCCCGCTACGGCAACGACGCCTGCGGCCAGACGAACTGCACCGACGTGTGGAACGTGGTCCGCGACGGCCTGAACGCCTGGGTCGCCGACCAGAAGAAGGCCGGCAAGTCCGACGCCACCATCAAGGCGGACCTGGCCAAGTACGACCAGTGGGACCGCTACGACTACGACGGCGACGGCAACTTCAACGAGCCCGACGGTTACATCGACCACTTCCAGCTCGTGCACGCCGGTGAGGACGAGTCCGCGGGCGGCGGCGCCCAGGGCAAGGACGCGATCTGGGCCCACCGCTGGTACGCCTTCGGCACGGACGCGGGCGCGACCGGTCCGGCCGACAACAAGCTCGGCGGCACGCAGGTCGGCGACACCGGCGTCTGGGTCGGCGACTACACCATCCAGCCGGAGAACGGCGGCCTCGGTGTCTTCGCCCACGAGTACGGCCACGACCTCGGCCTGCCGGACGAGTACGACACCGCGGGCGGCGACAACGGCACCGGCTTCTGGACGCTGATGTCCGCCGGCTCCTGGCTGGGCACCGGCAAGGAGTCGATCGGCGACATGCCGGGCGACCTCAACGCCTGGGACAAGATGCAGCTGGGCTGGCTGAACTACGACACCGCCAAGGCGGGCGTCACCTCCTGGCACAAGCTGGGTCTCGCCGAGTACAACACCAAGTACCACCAGGCGCTCGTCGTCTCGCTGCCGGACAAGGCGGTCAAGACCACGATCGTCAACCCGGCGCAGGGTGCCACCCAGTGGTGGAGCGGTATGGGTGACAACCTCAAGAACACCCTGACCCGTTCGGTGGACCTGACCGGCAAGAAGTCCGCGAAGCTGGACCTCGACGGCTGGTACGACATCGAGAAGGACTACGACTACCTCTACACCGAGGTGTCGACCGACGGCGGCTCCAACTGGACCGCCCTCGACGGCACGGTGGACGGCCAGGCCATCCCGCGCGACGGCAGCGACAAGCCGGCCCTGACCGGTTCGGTCGACGGCTACAAGAAGCTGTCGTACTCCCTGGACGCCTACGCGGGCCAGAAGATCCAGCTGCGCTTCCGCTACCAGTCCGACGGCGGCGTCGCCCTGAAGGGCTTCGCGGCGGACGACATCACGCTGACCGCCGACGGTGCCCCGGTGTTCTCGGACAACGCCGAGAGCGCGGACAACGCGTGGACGGCCTCCGGCTTCTCCCGCATCGGCGCGTCCTTCACCAAGGACTACAAGCAGTACTACATCGCCGAGAACCGGCAGTACGAGTCGTACGACAAGACCCTCAAGGTCGGCCCGTACAACTTCGGTTCGGCCAAGCGCACGGGCTGGGTGGAGCACTACCCGTACCAGAACGGCCTGCTGATCTGGAAGTGGGACACCTCCCAGGCGGACAACAACACCAGCGCCCACCCGGGCACCGGTCTGATCCTGCCGGTCGACGCGCACGCCAAGGCGCTGAAGTGGTCCGACGGCACGCTGATGCGCAACAAGATCCAGACGTACGACTCGACGTTCACGATCGGTCGCACCGACGGTCTGACCCTGCACAAGGCGGACGTGAAGACCAAGATCAAGTCGCAGAAGGGCGTGCGGACGTTCAACGACCACACGAGCACCTACTACGACCCGGAGAACCCCTCCGCGAGCGTCAAGATCACTGACACCAACACCATGATCAGGATCCTGAAGCAGGGCAAGGGTGGCTCGACGGTGGAGCTGCTGGTCGGTCCCGCGGTGAAGTAAGCGGACATTTTCGCAGGTCAGAAGCGTATCGGCGGCAACCCCCTGGCGGGTTGCCGCCGATCGTGTTTAGGTGCGACCTGTGGCTCGCTTATTGACACCGACCGGAACGGGGATGTGACCACATGGCCGCAGGAGGTTTCTGCAAGATGCCGAACGGCACGGTGGTGGTGGCGCTCAACCTGCCCAGTCCCGGGCCCGCGGGCGGCCCCGCGGGGGTACGGGTCCTGGTCCACGCCCAGAACCGCGCCCGAGCCCTGACCAGGCTCCGCAACCTGGGGTTGCGCGCGATATACCTGCGGGGCAACACCGCCCCGCCGACCCCGGACGAGGTGACGGCGGTCCTCCACCACCCCGACGGCCTCCTCTGGCGCACGTCCCCGGACAACGGTGTCATCCCGAACGAACTCTGGCACCCCATCCGAGCACTCCTCCGCCGACCAGCGGTACCCCAGGGCTGACCCCGCCCCCGTCCCGTCCGCAGCCCCGCTGTGGCCGCTCGCGCAGTTCCCCGCGCCCCTGAGGGGCGCGCTGTACTGGCCGACACTTTCCAGCACCGGCCAGGGCAGCCCACCCCTAGGGGCGCGGGGAACTGCGCGAACGGCCCCCACCGGCCCGCAGGCGACCTACGAGCTCAGCGCGGGCTAGCTGTTCAGGACCGGTTTGCCGGTGAGGGTTATGCCTGCGGAGCGGAGTGATTCGAGGGCGCGGTCGGTGGTGTCGGCGGAGACCCCGGCCGTGAGGTCGAGCAGCACCTGCGTCCGGAACCCCTCCTTCGCGGCATCCAGCGCAGTCGCCCGCACGCAGTGGTCCGTGGCGATCCCCACCACGTCGACCTCGTCGATGTGCCGCGCCCGCAGCCACGCCGCCAGCGACACCCCGTTCTCGTCGGCCCCCTCGAACCCGCTGTACGCGGCCGAGTACGCCCCCTTGTCGAACACCGCGTCCACCGCCCCCGAGGCGACGGCCGGGGCGAAGTTGGGGTGGAACCCCACCCCCTCCGTGCCCGCGACGCAGTGCGCCGGCCAGGAGTGGACGTAGTCGGGGTCGTCCGCGAAGTGGCCGCCCGGCGCGATGTGGTGGTCCCGGGTGGCCACCACGTGCCGGTACCCCGCGCCGCCCGCCGCCTGCCCGATCAGTTCGGTGATCGCGGCGGCGACATCGGCACCCCCCGCCACCGCGAGGCTGCCGCCCTCGCAGAAGTCGTTCTGGACGTCTACGACGATCAAGGCGCGGCGCATGGCGGGTGTCCTTCGGCTGTGTGGGTGGTGGAGAGGAGGGGCGCGTACCGGTCCCGGATTAGCTACCCGAGCGCCCGTGCACGTACTCCGTCGGCAGGACGGGTTCCCCGCGTGAGAGCTGCGTCGCGGACAGCGGCAGGTTTCCCCGCGCGGCGACGTGCCGGTCCCGTACGACGTCCAACGGCTCGCGCGCGACGACCCGGCCGCCCTTGACCAGCTCGACCAGCAGTTGCCGGTCGCCCAGCTCGGCGGGGACGGATCCGGTGCCGACGACCTCGGCCTCCGCCACCCCCTCCGCGTCCAGGCGCCGTGCCGCCCACTTGCGGCCCCCCACGGACGTCTTGCCCCCGCTGGACTTCTTCGCGACCGGCACCAGCGGCGCCGCAGGGTCCGCGGACTCGGCGCGGGCGACCAGCTTGTAGACCATCGAGCAGGTCGGGTGCCCGGACCCGGTCACCAGCTGGGTGCCGACGCCGTACGCGTCCACGGGCGCCGCCGCCAGCGAGGCGATGGCGTACTCGTCGAGGTCCGAGGTGACGATGATCTTCGTGCGGGTCGCGCCCAGCTCGTCCAGCTGCTGCCGCACCCGGTGCGCGACCAGCAGCAGGTCCCCGGAGTCGATGCGCACCGCGCCCAGCTCGGGACCGGCCACCTCCACCGCCGTGCGGACCGCCTCGGCGACGTCGTACGTGTCCACCAGCAGCGTCGTGCCCCGGCCCAGCGAGTCCACCTGGGCGCGGAAGGCGTCCCGCTCGTGGTCGTGCAGCAGGGTGAAGGCGTGCGCGGAGGTGCCGACGGTCGGAATGCCGTACCGGAAGCCGGCCGCGAGGTCGGAGGTGGTCGCGAACCCGCCGACGTACGCGGCGCGCGCGGCGGCGACGGCGGCCAGCTCGTGGGTGCGGCGGGCGCCCATCTCGACCAGCGGCCGGCCGCCCGCGGCGGACGCCATCCGGGAGGCGGCGGCCGCGATCGCCGAGTCGTGGTTGAGGATGGAGAGGATCACGGTCTCCAGCAGCACGCACTCGGCGAAGGAGCCCTCCACCCGCAGGATCGGCGAGCCCGGGAAGTACACCTCGCCCTCGGGGTAGCCCCAGATGTCCCCGCTGAACCGGTAGCCGGCGAGCCACTCCAGCGTCCGCTCGTCCGTGATCTCCCGCTCACGCAGGAACGCCAGGACGGCGTCGTCGAAGCGGAAGTTCTCGACCGCGTCCAGGACGCGCCCGGTGCCCGCCACCACGCCGTAGCGCCGCCCGTGCGGCAGCCGCCGGGTGAAGACCTCGAACACACTGCGCCGCTCGGCGGTACCGCCCGCCAGCGCGGCCTGCAGCATGGTCAGCTCGTACTGGTCCGTGAAGAGCGCCGTGGAGGGAACGTCCACCGGCAGCCCGAGGTCCGCTGTGTTCATGGCAAGGGATCGTACCCCCATTTCGTCAGTGTGACGAATACTGATCGGCGTGGCAGCATGGGCACTGTGACGTCACCCGCGCCCGCAGAGATCGAACGCACCGAGTCGGCGGAGGAGGTCTTCGCCGTACCCGAGCCCGACGTCCCCTGGATCACCATCGTCCACAATGATCCGGTCAACCTCATGAGCTACGTGACGTACGTCTTCCAGGCGTACTTCGGCTACTCCAAGGACAAGGCCACCAAGCTCATGCTCGACGTCCACCACAAGGGCCGGGCGGTCGTCTCCAGCGGCAGCCGCGAGGAGATGGAACGCGACGTGCAGGCCATGCACGGCTACGGTCTGTGGGCCACCCTCCAGCAGGACCGGAAGTAGCGAATCGCCTCCATGTCAGGAACCTTCGAACCGCTCCCCGGCGGCGGCGCGGCCGTCGCACTCGACGACGTCGAGATCTCCATTCTCCGCTCGCTCGCCGCCCAGCTGCTGGAACGCATCGGCCCCGGTCCCACCGAGGACGCCCCGGACGACCCGCTCGCCGAGCTGTTCGCGGAGGGCCCCAGCGAGCCGCCCTCCGACCCGGTGCTCAGACGGCTCTTCCCGGACGCTTACAGCGACCCCGCCAAGGCGCCCGAGTCCCTCGGTCAGGCGGAGGAGTGGCAGGAGTACTCCGCCGAGTTCCGCCGCTACACCGAGAACGACCTGAGGGCCGGCAAGCGGGACAACGCCCTCGCGGTGATCCGCACCCTGGACGCCCTCGCCCCCCTGGACGACGACGGCGGCGCGGTCCTCAAGCTGTCCCCGGAGGAGTCCCGGCAGTGGCTCGGCTCCCTCAACGACCTGCGCCTCGCCATCGGCACGACGCTGGACATCACCGACGAGGACGACACCGACCTGCTCTACCGGCTCCCCGACGAGGACCCGCGCAAGCCGATGGTGCTGGCCTACCTCTGGCTCGGCGGACTCCAGGAGACCCTCGTCGGCACGCTCATGCCGTGACGTGCCCCATGTCCTGACGGCCGGTATGTCCTGATGGCCGTCATGCCTTGACGGCCATCATGCCGTGACGGCCATCATGCCGTGATGTCCTGATTCATCCGCATTTCGTGTTCGCTCAGAGGACGCTCAAATCCGGATAACGATCACGTCACCGATGTGGCCGGTAATGCTGCGTTCGGACGCCCTTTGTCCGGTTCTACCTGTGCTGTGCGTCACATCGCGACCCTGTGATCAGCGGTCCGACCGTGGTAAATCTTCACGACCGCCCGGCCGACACCACCCATGTACGGCCGGGTGCGCCACCGAGCCGGCGACCGCCGGCCAGGCACGGGCGGGCCGTTTCGAAAGCCCGCCCAGCTCCATCAGTCCGGGGGGATCGAAACCCGATCCGGAGGCCGACGACAGGCCCGGGTCGGAAATGGAGAAAGGCGCACCACACATGGCCTCTGAGAAGGTCACCGCAGCCCCTGAGGAGGGGTACGAGCGCGGGCTCGGCAGCCGCCAGGTCCAGATGATCGCCATCGGCGGCGCGATCGGTGTCGGACTGTTCCTGAAGGCCGGGGCCAACATCGAGAAGGCCGGCCCCAGTCTCATCCTGATGTACGCCCTCGCCGGCGTGATCATCTTCTTCATCATGCGGGCCCTGGGCGAACTGCTGCTCTACCGCCCGGTCTCCGGCTCCTTCGCCGACTACTCGCGCGAATTCCTCGGCCCGTTCTTCGGCTACTTCACCGGCTGGACGTACTGGCTGATGTGGGTGGTCACCGGCATGGCCGAGCTGACGGCCGCCGCGATCTACATCAACTACTGGTTCCCCTCGGTGCCGCAGTGGGTGACCGCGCTCGTCTTCCTGGTGATCCTCTTCGGGGTCAACCTGATCTCCGTGAAGCTCTTCGGCGAGCTGGAGTTCTGGTTCTCCATGGTCAAGGTCACCGCGCTGATCGGCATGATCGTGATCGGCGTCGGCGTGCTCACCTTCGGCTTCAGCGCCGCCGGTGACACCGCGCACGTGTCGAACCTCTGGCAGTTCGACGGCTTCTTCCCCAAGGGCATCGGCTCCTCCCTGATGACCTTGCAGGGCGTGATGTTCGCCTACCTCGCCGTCGAACTCGTCGGCGTCACGGCGGGGGAGTCCGAGAACCCGGAGAAGACCCTCCCGAAGGCCATCAACACCCTGCCCTGGCGGATCGGCCTGTTCTACGTCGGTGCCCTCACCGTCATCCTGTGCGTGGTCAAGTGGACCGAGTTCCACGCGAACGTCAGCCCCTTCGTGAAGGCGTTCGCGATGATCGGCATCCCGGCCGGCGCCGGCATCGTCAACTTCGTGGTGCTCACCGCCGCCCTGTCCTCCTGCAACTCGGGCATGTACTCCACAGGCCGCATGCTGCGCACCCTCGCCGACAACCGCGAGGCCCCGCAGGTCTTCTCCAAGCTGTCGGTCACCAAGACCCCGGCGCTCGGCATCACCGTCTCCGTGCTGTTCATGGGCATCGGCGTGGTCCTCAACTACGTCGTCCCGGAGAAGGCGTTCGGCTACGTCACCTCCGTCGCCACCGCGGCCGGCATCTGGACCTGGCTGATGATCCTGGTCAGCCACGTCCGGTACCGCCGCGCGGTCGCCGCCGGCCGGCTGCCCGCCTCGCCCTTCCCGGCGCCCGGCGGCGCGGTGTCGTCGTACATCGCCATCGCGTTCCTGCTGTTCGTCACCGGTCTGATCGCCTACGACCCGGACTCCCGCGTCTGCCTCTACGTGATGGCCGTCTGGGCGGCGGCGCTCGGCGTCGGCTGGCTGGTCCTGAAGAACCGCACCCCGGACATCGCCGCCCGCCGCGAGCCGGAACTGGAACAGGTGGGCTGACCGCACCAGCCAGAACCAGGAGCCGGCCCCGCCGTGCCGGCCTCCCCGCAGGACGTCGGGCGACCGGGAACACTCGTGGATTCCCGGCAGCCACCCGCTCAAGACGTCCGGCATGTGGGCCCCTCCGTACCATCCCTCGGTACGGAGCGGGCCCTCTGCTTATCCTGAGCCCCATGCTGACCCTCACCCAGGCCCTCCACGACCAGATCGTCGCCCACGCGCGCGAGGACCACCCCGACGAGGCGTGCGGCGTGGTCGCCGGTCCCGTGGGCGCCGGCCGCCCCGAGCGCTTCATCCCCATGCTGAACGCGGCCCGCTCGCCCACCTTCTACGAGTTCGACTCGCAGGACCTGCTGAAGCTCTACCGCGAGATGGACGACCGCGACGAGGAGCCGGTGATCATCTACCACTCCCACACCGCGACCGAGGCCTACCCCTCCCGCACCGACATCGGCTACGCCAACGAGCCGGGCGCCCACTACGTCCTCGTCTCCACCGCGGACGCCGACGGCCTCGGCGAGTTCCAGTTCCGCTCCTTCCGCATCCTCGACGGGCAGGTCACCGAGGAGGACGTGAAGATCGTCGAGGCCTACTGAGCCGCACCGTCTCACCCCTCGATCGTCATGCGTCCGCCATCTGGGATCACATTCCGGAACCCGGACCGGGAATCGATACGATGAGCCCATGGTTCTCCACGACGTGAGCGATGAGACGCCGGGCATGCTGCTCGTGGCGCGGCTGCACGTCGACCTGTGCAGGTTGAACAGCGCCATCTGTTGACGTTCCCTGCCGCCGTACCGGCCGTGGGCCGCGCGGCCAGCCGCCGCGCGCGCAGCCTCCGCGGCATCCGCGCCACCTTCGACGACATCGACGACCCGACATCGACGACTTAACCCTGACAGGAGCCCGCGACCATGGCCATCGAGGTCCGCATCCCGACCATCCTCCGCACCTACACCGACGGCCAGAAGGCGGTGGACGGCGCCGGGAACACCCTCGCCGAGCTGTTCGCCGACCTCGAGACCCGGCACGGTGGCATCCGGGCGCGCATCGTGGACGGCGACCAGCTGCGCCGCTTCGTCAACGTGTACCTGAACGACGAGGACGTCCGCTTCCTGGACGGCATCAACACCAAGCTGTCCGACGGCGACAACGTGACGATCCTGCCGGCCGTGGCCGGCGGCATGCGCTGACGGCGCCGGCAGCGATGCGCTACGACTCCCCGCTGGCCGCGGTGGGCAACACCCCCCTGGTGCGCCTGCCGCGGCTGTCGCCGTCCCCCGAGGTCCGCATCTGGGCCAAGCTGGAGGACCGCAACCCGACCGGCTCGGTCAAGGACCGCCCGGCCCTGCACATGATCGAGCAGGCCGAGAAGGACGGCCGGCTGACCCCCGGCTGCACGATCCTCGAACCCACCTCCGGCAACACCGGCATCTCGCTCGCCATGGCGGCCAAGCTCAAGGGCTACCGCATGGTGTGCGTGATGCCCGAGAACACCTCGCAGGAGCGCCGGGACCTGCTCGGCATGTGGGGCGCGGAGATCATCTCCTCCCCGGCGGCGGGCGGCTCCAACACCGCCGTGCGCGTCGCCAAGGAGCTGGCCGCCGAGCACCCCGACTGGGTGATGCTCTACCAGTACGGCAACCCGGACAACGCCGGCGCGCACTACGCGACCACGGGCCCGGAGCTGCTCGCGGACCTGCCCTCCATCACCCACTTCGTCGCGGGCCTCGGCACCACCGGCACCCTGATGGGCGTCGGCCGCTACCTGCGCGAGAACAAGCCGGACGTCAAGATCGTCGCCGCCGAACCGCGCTACGACGACCTGGTGTACGGCCTGCGCAACCTCGACGAGGGCTTCGTCCCCGAGCTGTACGACGCCTCGGTCCTCACCACCCGCTACTCCGTGGGCTCCGCCGACGCGGTCACCCGCACCCGTGAACTCCTCCAGCAGGAGGGCATCTTCGCGGGCGTCTCCACCGGTGCCGCCCTGCACGCGGCGATCGGTGTCGGCAACAAGGCGCTGAAGGCCGGCGAGAGCGCCGACATCGCCTTCGTCGTCGCCGACGGCGGCTGGAAGTACCTCTCCACCGGCGTCTACACGGCCGCCACGACGGAAGAGGCCATCGAGACCCTCCAGGGCCAGCTCTGGGCGTAGAGGCTCGCGCGTAACGGCCTTCGGGTGTAGTTCTCGGTTCTCGCCAACCCCCTCCAATGAGGGGGTCACGCGAATCCTATGGCCGGGCAAAGAATTGTGTCCGGTACTGCCGGTAACGCTCGGGCCAGGGCTACGTTCCTCCCGCACCCTGTCATGTCACCCTCACTCCACGAGGTCGGCGGGCAGGTGCCTGTGAGTGTCATGCTCATGACCTGCGCGGTTTCGCCGCCGCTACGCGCGTGTCACGGGCTGCCCTTCCAGCTGCGAATCCCCACTTCCACGGAGGCAGTACCCCATGCGTGAGTCACGCCCGAGCGGGCGCAGACCCCGTCTGCGCAAGCTCGTCGCCGTCGCCGTCCCGGCCCTCGGCCTCACCGTCGCCGGTTTCGCCGCCGCACCCGTAGCGGGTGCCACGCCGGTCACGGCACAGACCGCCGCCCACACCACCACGCACGCGGCGCAGAACGCGAAGGCCCTGACCGACCCCAAGCGTCAGACCTTCCACACAACGGGCAAGGCCGGCCAGAAGGTGCCCACCCAGCACCTGTGCGCCACCGCCGAGCCCGGTCACGCGTCCTGCTTCGCGCAGCGCCGCACCGACATCAAGCAGCACCTCGCCTCGGCGCTCGCCGCCGCGGCCGCCACCCCCTCCGGGCTCTCCCCGGCCAACCTGCACGACGCCTACAAGCTGCCCTCCACGGGCGGGTCCGGCATGACGGTCGCGATCGTCGACGCCTACAACGACCCCAACGCCGAGGCGGACCTGGGCACCTACCGCTCGACCTACGGCCTGTCCTCCTGCACCAAGGCCAACGGCTGCTTCAAGCAGGTCAGCCAGACCGGCTCCACCACCAACCTCCCCACCAACGACTCGGGTTGGGCCGGTGAGGAAGCGCTCGACCTCGACATGGTCAGCGCCACCTGCCCGAACTGCCACATCGTCCTGGTCGAGGCCGACTCGGCGAACGACACGGACCTCGGCATCGCCGAGAACCAGGCCGTCTCGCAGGGCGCCAAGATCGTCTCCAACAGCTGGGGCGGCGACGAGGCATCGAGCCAGACGTCCGAGGACCAGCAGTACTTCAACCACCCGGGCGTGGCCATCACGGTCTCCGCGGGTGACTCCGCCTACGGCGCCGAGTACCCGGCGACCTCCCAGTACGTGACCGCCGTCGGCGGCACCGCGCTGAACCAGTCCTCCAACTCGCGCGGCTGGTCGGAGTCCGTCTGGCACACCAACTCCACCGAGGGCACGGGCTCCGGCTGCTCCGCCTACGACCCGAAGCCGAGCTGGCAGACGGACACGGGCTGCTCCAAGCGCATGGAGGCCGACGTCTCCGCCGTCGCCGACCCGGCCACCGGCGTGGCGGTCTACGACACCTACGGCGGCTCCGGCTGGGCGGTCTACGGCGGCACCAGCGCCTCCGCCCCGCTCGTCGCCGGCGTCTACGCCCTCGCGGGCACCCCGGGCAGCAGTGACTACCCGGCGAAGTACCCCTACGCCCACACCAGCAACCTGTTCGACGTGACGAGCGGCAGCAACGGCTCCTGCTCCACGTCCTACTTCTGCACCGCCGGCACCGGCTACGACGGCCCGACCGGCTGGGGCACCCCCAACGGCACCGCAGCCTTCACCGCCGGCGGCGGCAGCACCGGCAACACGGTGAGCGTCACCAACCCCGGCAACCAGTCCACCACCACGGGCGGCTCCGCCGGCCTGCAGATCCACGCCAGCGACAGCGCGGGTGCGGCCCTGACCTACAGCGCCACGGGTCTGCCGACCGGCCTGTCCATCAACAGCTCCACCGGCCTGATCTCCGGCACCGCCTCCACCGCCGGCACCTACCAGGTCACCGTCACCGCCAAGGACTCCACCGGCGCCACCGGCGCGACCTCCTTCACCTGGACCGTCGGCACCTCCGGCGGCGGCTGCACCTCCGCCCAGCTGCTCAAGAACCCGGGCTTCGAGTCCGGCAGCACCGGCTGGAGCGCCACCAGCGGCGTCATCACCACCGACTCCGGTGAGGCCGCCCACAGCGGCTCCTACAAGGCGTGGATGGACGGCTACGGCAGCACCCACACCGACACCGTTTCCCAGTCGGTGACGATCCCGGCCGGCTGCACCGCCAAGGTGACGTTCTACCTGCACATCGACACCAACGAGTCGACCTCCTCCAGCGCGTACGACAAGCTGAAGGTCACCGCCGGTTCGACCACCCTGGCGACCTACTCCAACCTGGACGCCGCCTCCGGTTACGCCCAGAAGTCCTTCGACCTGTCCGCCTTCGCGGGCCAGACGGTCACCCTGAAGTTCAGCGGGACCGAGGACTCCTCCCTGCAGACCAGCTTCGTCGTCGACGACACCGCCGTCACGACCAGCTGACCCGCACCACCCGGTGATCCCGCGCGCGGAGGCCTTCCGCGCGCGGGATCATTCCGTTTCGGGGGCCTCGACCGGGATCCGACGGCGCCGCTGATACGTCACATCAGCACCAGGCCGGTCGTCCGGCCCCGTACCGAAAGGCGGTCCCCATGCGCCGTACGACACGGACAGCGCTCCCCGTCGGCACCACCGCCGTCGCCCTCGCGGCGACGCTCCTCCTGGCCGGCTGCGGCTCCGAGAAGTCCGGCACGTCCGCCGGCCACTCCGGCAACGGCGGCACGGTGTCCTCCACCCCGGCCGGCTGCACCGCCAAGGGACAGCTGACGGCCGCCGACAACGGCCGTACCGTCTGCCTGTCCAAGGGCGACGAGCTGCGCCTCACCCTCGACGGCACCAAGGCCCGCCCCTGGAAGCCGGTCTCCGTACAGGGCAAGGGCCTGGAAGCCATCAACGCCGGCATAGTCCTGCAACCGGGCGACTCCACGGGCGCCTGGCGCGCGACAACCTCCGGCACGGTGAAACTGGTGTCCTCCCGCCCCCTGTGCGCCCAGCTCACAACCCCGGGCGCGGTCTCCTGCAAGGGCATCCAGGACTGGACGGTGACAGTGAGGGTGAGCTGAGCGCCCCGAAGGGGCGCGGGGCTGTGTACATGTGCGGCTCCGCCGCGTGGGCGCGACAAGCCACGACGGCGCCGCAGCCTGACGACGCGCCGCATCCAGCGGAGCACTCACCCGGCCAGGTGCCGTACCTGATCCCAGAGGACCGGGTCCACCACACCCACCCGGCGGCGGAAATCCCCGACGGGCACCTCGCGAAGCTCGTCCGTGCGGAGGAAGCTGGGGCGGCCCTGGGCGTCCCCGACCGCGCCGGGCGGCAGCGGGATCACCCCCGCGCGTTCGTCGTGGTACTTACTGGTGATCTTCGCGACCGTCGCCCGGTTGCCACGCACCGCCAGCACCAGGCAGGGCCGGTCCTTGGCGACACCCACGTGGTCCTCGTAGGGCACGTTCGCCCACCAGATGTCACCCGGATGGGGCCGTGCCGCCGCCGCGGCCCCCTCCAACCGCCCGTGCCGCCGTCGCCACCGCCCGGGCCGCCGGTGGCCGCGCCCCCAGCCGTCCACGAGCGTGGCGACCAGCGCGAGCAGCACCACCGCCGCGAGCGCCAGCCACCATGACGTGTCCATACGGACGACGGTACCGGCGCACGCCGCGCATTGCGCGCCCTCTTTCAATCCTGTTGCGCCCCCGGTCCAGCCGAACCGGTGACAGCACAGGTGAGTTCGCCCACAACGGCCCCTGGCGGAGGAGCGACCGGCCCTTTTGCGCCTTACGCTCGACGAACCCCGTACGACCCCTCGTCACCCCCCGCCCCGCCCCCTTCGCACCACTTGTCCCGCACCGCGCCCAATGGTTTCCGCCACGGAGGTTTCTGCTTCATGAAGCTCACCGTCGTCGGCTGCTCGGGGTCGTTCCCGTCCGCGGAATCGGCCTGCTCGAGCTACCTCGTCGAGGCCGACGGCTTCCGGCTGCTGCTCGACATGGGCAACGGCGCCCTCGGCGAGCTCCAGCGCCACTGCGGTCTCTACGACCTCGACGCGATCTTCCTCAGCCATCTGCACGCCGATCACTGCATCGACATGCTCGGGTACTTCGTCGCCCGCTACTACCGCCACGACGGCGGCCCCTGCGACCGCCTCCCGGTCTACGGCCCCGAGGGCACCGAGCACCGCCTCACCACGGCCTACGCCGACACCCCCAGCGCCTCCTCGATGAGCGAGGTCTTCGACTTCCACACGGTCAAGCCGTCGACGTTCGAGATCGGCCCGTTCACGGTGCACACCGAGCGGGTCCGCCACCCCGTGGAGGCGTACGGCATCCGGGTCGAGCACGGCGGCAAGTCCCTCGCCTACTCCGGCGACACGGGAGTCACCGAGGCGCTCGGGACGCTGGCCCGCGACACGGACCTGTTCCTGTGCGAGGCCGCGTTCACGCACGGCAAGGAGAGCATCCCCGACCTGCACCTCAACGGCCGCGAGGCGGGTGAGGCGGCGGCCCGTGCGGGCGCCCGCCGCCTGGTCCTCACTCACATCCCGCCGTGGACCGACCCGCAGGTCAACCTCCGCGACGCCCGCGAGGTCTTCGCCGGCCCGGTCGACCTGGCGGCGCCGAGGCAGTCGTACGAGATCTGAGTCCGGTCCCCGTCCTACGACGAAGGCCCCGGAACCCGATGCACACGGGTTCCGGGGCCTTCGTCATGCCCTGCGGTGGTGCCTCACGCCTTGGTGAGGTCCTCGACCTCCTCCTCGGGCTCCCGGCCCGGGGTGGGGATGTTGAACTTGACGATGGCGAACCGGAAGACGACGTAGTAGATGACGCCGAAGACCAGGCCCACCGGGATCATCAGCCACGGCTTGGTGGAGATGCCCCAGTTGATGAGGACGTCGGTCAGACCGGCGGAGAAGCTGAAGCCCATGTGGATGCCGAGGGCCCAGGTGACCGCCATGGACAGCGCGGTGAGGACCGCGTGGATCGCGTAGAGCAGCGGTGCGATGAACATGAACGAGAACTCGATCGGCTCGGTCACACCGGTGATGAACGAGGTCAGCGCCAGCGACGTCATCATGCCGAGGACGGCCTTGCGGCGCTCGGGCCGAGCGGAGTGGGCCATGGCGAGGGCCGCCGCCGGCAGACCGAACATCATGATCGGGAAGAAGCCGGTCATGAACATGCCCGCGTGCGGGTCGCCCGCGAAGAAGCGCGGCAGGTCGCCGTGGAAGACGGTGCCGGCGGAGTTGGTGTAGTCGCCGATCTGGAACCAGGCCACGGAGTTGACGAACTGGTGCATGCCGATGGGGATCAGCGCGCGGTTGATGAGACCGAAGAGGGCCGCGCCGAAGGAGCCGAGGCCGGTCATCCACTCGCCGAAGTTGGTGATCACGTCACCGATGGGCTGCCAGCCGAGGACGACCAGGACACCGAGGGCGGCACCGACGGCGGCCGTAATGATCGGGACCAGACGGCGGCCGTTGAAGAAGCCGAGCCAGTCGACGAGCTTCTTGCGGTGGTAGCGCTGCCACAGCACGGCGGTCAGCAGACCGATGATGATGCCGCCGAGCACACCCGGGTTCTGGAACGTGGCGGCCGTGGCCGCCTCGTGCCCCTTCTGCCAGAACCCGCCGAAGGGTGCGACGGGCGTGTACGTCGCGCCCTCGTGACCCTCCTTGATGGGGAACTGGTGGATCACGGCATAGTAGGTGAGGAACGCGACCACGGCCGCGAGCGCCGTCGAGCCGTCGGCCTTCTTCGCGAAGCCGATGGCCACGCCTATGCAGAACAGGAGGGGGAGCCCGAAGGAGCTGTCGAACAGGATGCCGCCGGCCCCGGCGAACACCTTCGCGACGTCGGTGGGCAGGTGCAGCTTCGCCTGGACGTCGGGCTGGCCGAGCCGCATCAGGAGGCCCGCCGCCGGCAGCACGGCGATCGGGAGCTGCAGGCTGCGGCCGACCTTCTGCAGGCCCTGGAACAGGCCGGATCCCCTCTTTTTCTGAGGGGCCGCCGTGGATGGCGCGGTGGCGGTGGTCATACGTCCTCCATCGGGTGGTGGTCTACACCACTCAGTGGTGTAGACCTGTTGTAGCACGATGAAGGCGGCATAAGGAACCCACGATTCCTGCGACGGAATCGCTACTTTTCGTGTCGGTCCGAGGCCCGTTCAAGGGGCCCGCGAGGCCCCGGAGATCAGCTCTTGGTGACGTCCTCGACCTCGTCCAGCGGCTCCCGCCCGGGCGTCTTCAGATCGAACCTCGTGATCGCGAACCGGAACACCGCGTAGTAGACGACGGCGAAGCACAGCCCGATCGGGACGATCGCCCAGGGCCTGGTCGCCAGGTTCCAGTTGATGACGTAGTCGATGAGCCCGGCGGAGAAGCTGAACCCGTCGTGCACCCCGAGCGCCCAGGTCACCGCCATCGACACCCCCGTGAGCACGGCGTGGACGGCGTACAGCAGCGGGGCGATGAACAGGAACGAGTACTCGATCGGCTCGGTGATGCCGGTCACGAACGAGGTCAGGGCCACCGAGAGCATCAGCCCGCCGACCTCCTTGCGCCGGTCCGGCCGCGCGCAGTGCGTGATCGCCAGCGCGGCCGCCGGCAGCGCGAACATCATGATCGGGAAGAACCCCGAGGTGAACTGGCCGGCGTGCGGGTCGCCCGCCAGGAACATGTTGATGTCACCGTGCACCGGCTTGCCGCCCGGCGGCGTGTACGTGCCGAACTGGAACCAGATGGGCACGTTCAGGAACTGGTGCAGCCCGATGACGAGCAGCGCGCGGTTGGCGACGCCGAAGATGCCGGCCCCCCAGGCACCCGCGTCCCGCAGCCACTTGCTGAAGCTCTCCAGGCCGTCGCCGATCGGCGGCCACACCCACAGGCACAGCGCGGCGAACGCGATCGCGACGAACGCCATGATGATCGGGACGAGTCGGCGGCCGTTGAAGAAGCCGAGCCAGTCCACCAGCCGGGTCCGGTGGAAACGGGCCCAGAAGAAGGCCGACAGCAGCCCCATGACGATGCCGCCGAACACCCCGGGATTCTGGAACGTGAACGGCGTCACGGCGCCGATGCCCGCGCCGACGCTGACCTGGCAGCCGATGTCCGGCACCGCCTGGGACCCGCCCGGGCAGGACTCCGGGAACTGGTGCAGGACGTTGTAGTAGACGAGGAAGCCCACCACCGCCGCGAGCGCCGTCGAGCCGTCCGCCTTGCGCGCCATGCCGATCGCGACACCCACGCAGAAGAGCAGGGGCAGGCCGAGGGAGCCGTCGAGCAGCGCGCCGCCCGCGCCCTTCATCACCCGGGACACGTCGGTCCAGCCCAGCCCGTCCGACCCGAACACGTCGGGCTGGCCCAGCCGGTTCAGGATGCCCGCGGCCGGTAGCACCGCGATGGGCAGTTGCAGGCTCCGGCCCATCTTCTGCAGCCCCTGGAACCAGCGGTTCCAGTGCTCCCGCAGGGGACCGGCCGGGCGGCCGGCGGTTCCGGCGTCGGCGCTGTCGGCGCTCATGGGTGTCCTCCCGACCCGCTCGGCCCGGACGCGGTTTGGCGACCGTCCCCACAGTGGTGTAGACCAGTCGGCGGACGGTTCCACTGCTGTGATCGCCTGTGATCGCCATCATGCGGCGCGTACGGCACGACCGCTCGCAAAGTTGGGCCAACTGTGGGTTACTGCCACAAACCGGTTCGGACCAGGGAGAAGGAACATGGCCAGCAAGGCTGAGAAGATCGTCGCCGGGCTCGGCGGACTCGACAACATCGAAGAGGTCGAGGGCTGCATCACCCGGCTCCGCACCGAGGTCAAGGACCCCTCGCTGGTCGACGACGCGGCCCTGAAGGCGGCCGGCGCCCACGGCGTCGTCAAGATGGGCACCGCCATCCAGGTCGTCATCGGCACCGACGCCGACCCGATCGCGGCGGACATCGAAGACATGATGTGAGCGGTGCCGGTTCGCCGGTTCACTTTGGAGGGGCTCTTCCCGAGGCGGGAGGAGCCCCTTCCGGCACTCCCGATAGGCTCGGCACCATGTCTCGAATCGACGGCCGCACCCCCGAACAGCTCCGCCCCGTCACCATCGAACGCGGCTGGAGCAAGCACGCCGAGGGCTCCGTCCTCGTCTCCTTCGGCGACACGAAGGTCTTCTGCACCGCCTCCGTCACCGAAGGCGTCCCGCGCTGGCGCAAGGGCAGCGGCGAGGGCTGGGTCACCGCCGAGTACGCCATGCTGCCCCGCTCCACCAACACCCGCGGCGACCGCGAGTCCGTCCGCGGCAAGATCGGGGGCCGCACCCACGAGATCTCCCGCCTCATCGGCCGCTCCCTGCGCGCCGTCATCGACTACAAGGCGCTCGGCGAGAACACCATCGTCCTCGACTGCGACGTCCTCCAGGCCGACGGCGGCACCCGCACGGCGGCCATCACCGGCGCGTACGTCGCCCTCGCCGACGCCGTCGCCTGGGCCCGCGGCAAGAAGCTGATCAAGGCCTCCCGGCAGCCCCTCACCGGCACCGTCTCCGCCGTCTCCGTCGGCATCGTCGGCGGCGTTCCGCTGCTCGACCTCTGCTACGAGGAGGACGTGCGCGCCGACACCGACATGAACGTCGTCTGCACCGGCGACGGCCGCTTCGTCGAGGTCCAGGGCACCGCCGAGGCCGAGCCGTTCGCCCGCGACGAACTCAACTCCCTGCTGGACCTCGCCGTGGCCGGCTGCACCGACCTGGCCGCCATCCAGCAGGCGGCCCTGGCGGCCACGCTCGAAAAGTAAAGGGCGCCCCAAAGAGGCGGGTGGGCGGGGGCAACCCCGCCGACTTCCCCGGCGTCCTATGGATACGGGCGCACGGACCACCACCGTGCGCCCTGCCATCCGTTGTCAGGGGAGGAACACCACCATGGCCGCCATCCGACGCCGACGCCGAGGCCGTACGACCGCCATCGCCGCCGCAGCGGCCGCCGCCGTCCTCAGCATCGGCCTCACGGCCGGCTGCGACAGCGTCAACAAGGCACTGGACTGCGTGCAGACCGCCGACGCGATAGCCGACAGCGTCACCGGCCTCCAGCAGGCGGTGGAGAACGCGGCGAACGATCCGTCCCAGACGGACGCGTCGCTCGACGACATCGAGCACAACCTCAAGAAGATCAGCGACAAGACGGACGACGCGGACGTCAACAAGGCCGTCGACCACGTCCAGCAGGCCGTCTCCAACGTCCGCACGGCCGTCCGCAACGGCGACAAAACCCCCGACGTCGGCCCGGTAACAGACGCCGCAGGCGAACTGACAAAGGTCTGCACCCCGTGACCGCAGTCAGGTGCCCCTGGGAGGGGGAGTGGTTGAGCGCCATCGTCTCCCGCGGCCGGGTGGCGGGTCCTCGCGCAGTTCCCCGCGCCCCTGAGGGGCGCGACCACCCCCCGGATCTCCGAGGAACTGCACACCAAGCCACAACACCCCTGCGGACGACGACGGTGCTCAGCCAGGCGCCCTCTCAGGGGCGCGGGGAACGGCGCGAAGGACCACAGCGCGCCCGCGGATGACGACGGCGCTCAGCCAGGCGCCCTCTCAGGGGCGCGGGGAACTGCGCGGGAAGGCACTACGTACCCGCACCCGGCAGCGCACCCTCAGTACCCCCGGCCCCGGCGCCGCTCCCGGTCCCGGCGCCGCTCCTCACGCCACTCCTCGCGAAGCTCACGGTGCTCATGCCGGTCGTACCGTCGCTCATGCCGCGAGGCAAACAGCTCGGGACGAGCGGACCCGGCGTCCAACCCCTCCCGCTGCTCCTGCCGGCGCAGTTCCTTCAGCCGCTGCCGCTCCGCCCGCGTGACCTTCCGGTCGACCCCGACCCCGCCCCAGAAGGCGAACCCCCCGATGACGACCCGCGGCGCACCCGGCCCGGCCTGGTCGTCCCCGCGCGGATGCTCGAACCCGCCCATGAACCCGAACCCGCGCACCACGACCTCGACCCCCGGCGGCACGATCACCTGCATCCCGCCCATGATCGAGATGCAGTTGATCTCGACCTCCCGGTCCACGAAGTCCGCCTCGCGCAGATCGATCTCCCCGCCGCCCCAGAACGCGAAGCACGTGAACCGCTTCGGCACGGTCCAGCGCCCCTTCCGCTGGAACCCCGACATGATCGCGACCGCCCCGTCGGACGACCCCTCGCCGCCCACGATCCGCCCCGTCCACCCGCCCCGCACCGCGGGCTCCGCCGGCTCCTTCACGAAGGACACCGCAGGCGCGGACCCCGCCCCGGACACCGGCAGATCACGCGTGAGCGGCGCCAACTCCCCGTACGTGCGCGCCCGGTACGCCCCCTCCAGCCGCTCCTCGAACTCCGCCATGTCCAGCCGCCCCTCGGCGAGGGCGTCCCTGAGCACCTCGGCGACCCGCTCCCGGTCGGCGTCGGAGGCTCGGAGGTCGGGGTTCGCGTCGTCGGTCATGACAGCAGCCTAGTCAAGACAGGACCTACCGCACCGCCTTCCCCGCGTACATCCGCGCGATGACCGCCTCGATGTCCGGCTCCCGCACCGAAAGGTCCACCAGCGGATACCCGGCCGCCACCGCCGCCACCACCGGCGCCGCCGACTGCCCCGCCGGGAACGCCAGCCACTGCCGCGCCCCCTCCACCCGCACCACCCGCGCCGACGGCACCTCGATCGGCGGCAACTCCCGCTCCAGGTCCACCACCAGCGTCCGCTCGCTCTCCCCGGCCTCATGCAGCCCCGCGAGCGGACCGTCATACACCAGCCGCCCGTGGTCGATGACCATCACCCGCGAGCACAACTGCTCGATGTCCTGCAGATCATGCGTGGTCAGCAGCACTGTCGTACCCCGCTCGGCGTTCAACTCCCGCAGGAAGTCCCGCACCCGCACCTTCGACACCACGTCGAGCCCGATCGTCGGCTCGTCCAGGTACAGCACCTCCGGATCGTGCAGCAGCGCCGCCGCGATGTCCCCCCGCATCCGCTGCCCCAACGACAGCTGACGCACCGGAACATCCAACAGACCGCCCAGATCCAGCAATTCGACCAGCCGCTCCAGATTCGCGCGGTAACGGGCGTCCGGGATGCGGTACATGCGGTGCGCCAGCCGGTAGGAATCGATCAACGGCAGGTCCCACCACAGCGTCGTACGCTGCCCGAACACCACCCCGATCCGGTGCGCCAGCCGCACCCGCTCCCGCGACGGGTCGATCCCCGCCACCCGCACCCGGCCGCCGCTCGGCGTCAAAATCCCCGTCAGCATCTTGATCGTCGTCGACTTCCCCGCGCCGTTCGGCCCGATGTACCCCACCATCTCCCCGCGCGGCACCGCGAACGAGATCGAGTCCACCGCCCGCACCTCCCGGCGCTCCCGCTTCAGGAACCCGGTCTTCTTGCGCACCTCGAAGACCTTCTCCACCCGGTCCAGCTCGATGAACCCGCCGCCGTCCGCCACCTCCGCGACACCGGCCACATCCGCCACGTCCGTCACCCGTCAGCTCCCTGTACTCCGGTAAGAACGAAGACCCGCCCGCCACGCCAGCCCCGCCAGCACCCCGCACACCACCGCGACCAGCGGGGAGGTGAACGCCCCCCACCCCGGCAGCCCCAGCGGATACGGCCGCCCCAGCACGTACGCCGCCGGCAGCCAGTTGACGAAGGCCAGCGGCAGCACGAACGTCACCCCGCGCACCAGCTCCTTCGCGAACAGCGTCGGCGGATACTGCAACAGCGTCGTACCCCCGTACGTGAACGCGTTCTGCACCTCCGAGGCGTCCTGCGCCGCGAACTGGAACGCCGCGCCCGCCACGAACACCGCGCAGAAGATCCCGCAGCCGCTCAGCAGCATCACCGGCATCAGCAGCACCTTCGCCGCCGTCCAGTCGATGTCCACGTGCGCCAGCGACCAGCCCAGCACCAGCGACCCCTGTGTCAGCCGCCCCAGCCTGCGCAACGCGAACCGGTCCGCGGCCACCTGCGCCAGCACCGGCGCCGGCCGCACCAGCAGCGTGTCCAGCGTGCCGTCCCGTACCCGCCGCCCCAGCCGCTCCATCGACCCGATCACCAGATCCGCCAGCCCGAACGACACCCCCGACAGCCCGTACAGGAACGCCACCTCCGGCAGTGAATAGCCACCGAGCGCGTCCACCCGCGAGAACATCAGCATGATCGCCACGAAGTCCAGGAACGTCGCCGTGAAGTTCCCGAACGTGGTCATGGCGAAAGAGGCCCGGTAGGTCATCGTCGACCGGATCCACATCCCCGCGATCAGCACATAGGCACGGACCCCGTCCCGCACCCCGCCGCCCGCCCGGGCTCCGCCGGCCTCAGCCACCCTGCACCACCACCCTGCGCGTCGCCACCGACTGCAACAGCCGCCCGGCCCCCAGCAGCGCCACCGCCCACACCCCCTGGAACACCACCGTCCCCACCGGATCCGCCCGCCCCAGCAGCACGTCCGCCGGCCCCTGCAGCAGTGACGACCACGGCAGCAGCCGTACGACGTCCCCCAGCGCGCCCGGGAACACGTTCAGCGGGAGCAGCATGCCCGAGCAGAAATATCCGGTGAACCATGCGATATGCGTCACTCCCGACCCGTCCAGCAACCAGAACGTGCTCAGCGCCACCAGATACCGGATGCCGAAACCGACCAGCATCGCGAGCAGCACCGTGACGGCGAACGCCGCCCATCTGCCGGGGGCCGTCGGCAGGGACACCGGGAAGCACAGCGACCCGAACACGAAGGGGATCAGACCCCGGCCCAGCAGCTGGAAGAAGGCCCGCCCCAGATCGGCCGCCAGCCACCACAGTTGCAGGTCGGCCGGGCGATACAGGTCGATCGCCACGTCCCCCGTACGGATGCGTTCCATCAGCTCGTCCTCGACGCCACCGCCGCCGATCGCCAGCGTCGACAGGAACGCCTGCCCCAGCCACACGTACGTCACGGCCTGCGCCTCGTCGTACCCGCCGAGGTGCGGCCGGGTGTCCCACAGAGCGAGATAGACGTACACGAGGATCAGCCCGAACACCGTGTTGGTGAACACCCCTGCCGCCGTCGCCACCCGATACGTCGCGTACCGTCGGAATCCCCCCGCAGCGACGGCCACATACAACCGTCCCGCACCCACGCCAACCGACCTCCAGGACCGCTCGACACCGAAGCGCAGGAGCCTAGTCCCCGGGCCGGCCGGCGGGCCACGCGTTTTCCGTTGCCGAAGCGTGCCCGAATCCGGGAACGGAACGCAGGATGCGAGAGTCTCTAACTGGGGGCGCAGAAGGCGTACGAGGCGTACCGGAACGTACGACGCGAAACAGGAGTCCGTGCACGACATGACCGACGAGCCGCAGCCGCAGCACCAGAGCGGCCCGCCGACGGAACCGCAGGCCGCCGAGGGGCCCGGGGGAGCGGGGGCCCACGAGCAGAGCACGCCCGCGCCGGCCGCGCCCGGGAGCGGAGGCGGAGAACTGCGCCGAACGGGTGAGAAGCGCGAGGGGCAGGAGCCGGACCGGGCTTCGGCCCAGGCTCCGGGCAAGGACGCCGCGCAGGCCCCGGGCAAGGGCCCCGGCCCGGCCCCCGAGGCGACCCAGGTGCTTCGGCGGGTCGACGCCGGGGACGGCACGGGCGCGAAGTCCGCGAAGGACGCGAAGGACGCGAAGGACGCGAAGGACGCGAAGGACGCCAAGGACGCGAATCCCGGCGAGGAGGCCCCGGCGGCCGAGTCGACGCAGGTGCTGCGGCGGATCAAGGACACGGACGCGCCGTCGGCCACGCCGGGCGGGCCAGCCCCCGCGGCCGAGACCACGCATGTCCTCGGGCGCGTCAAGGATGCCTCAGCAGGCGCCGGTGCCGCCGGTGCTGCCGGTGCTGCCGGTGCTGCCGGTGTTGCGGGTGCTGCCGGTTCTGGCGGGGCAGCGGCGGCCGCTCAGGCCTCCCACGCCGCCCAGGCCGCCGGCCTCGCGAGCCCCGCCGCCGCGCGCGCGGCCCGCGCGGCCGCGGCCCGGGGCACCCGCAACACCACGGGCACCCCCGAACACGCCCCCGGGCAGAACGCGAACCGGAACGCGAACCCGAACGCGAACGCGACCGCGAGCCGGAACGGGAACCCGGCGGACCCCGCAGCCCCCGCCTCCGCCTCCGCCCCCGTCGGCGGCGGCAAGGGGCCCAAGAAGCCCAAGCGGCGCAAGCGCACCGGCTGGCGGCGGGTCATCCCCACCTGGCGCATGGTCCTCGGCACCTTCGTCATCGGCGTCATGCTGGTCATCGGCCTGTTCTTCCTCGGCTACTCCCTCGTGAAGATCCCGACCGCCAACGCCCTCGCGACCAAGCAGAGCAACGTCTACCTCTACGCCGACGGCTCCCAGCTCGCCCGCGACACCCGCGACAGCCAGGTCAACCGCGAGAACGTCGGCCTCGCCGAGATCTCCAAGGACGCCCAGCACGCCGTACTGGCCGCCGAGGACCGCGACTTCTACACCGAGTCCGCCGTCGACCCCAAGGCCATGCTCCGCGCCGGCTGGAACACCGCCACCGGCAAGGGCAAGCAGTCCGGCTCGACGATCACCCAGCAGTACGTGAAGAACTACTACCTGGGCCAGGAGCAGACCCTCACCCGCAAGGCCAAGGAATTCTTCATCGCGATCAAGCTCGACCGCGAGAAGTCCAAGGACGAGATCCTCGAGGGCTACCTCAACACCAGCTACTTCGGACGCGGTGCCTACGGCATCCAGGCCGCCGCCCAGGCCTACTACGGCAAGGACGCCGCCGACCTCGACCCGGCCCGCGCCGCCTACCTCGCGGCCCTCGTCAACGCGCCGAGCGAGTACGACGTCATCGCCCACCCCGAGAACAAGGCCGCCGCCGTCGCCCGCTGGAACTACGTCCTGGACGGCATGGTCAAGAAGAACTGGCTCAGCCCCTCCCAGCGGGCCGGCATGAAGTTCCCCATGCCCAAGGAGCAGACGCTCTCCACCAACCTCTCCGGCCAGCGCGGCTACCTCGTCGACGCGGTCAAGAACTACCTGATCAGCAACCAGATCGTCACCGCCGACGAGCTGGAGGCCGGCGGCTACCGCATCACCACCACCTTCCAGAAGGGCAAGCAGAACGCATTCGTCAAGGCGGTCAACGACCAGCTGATGTCCAAGCTGGACAAGAAGAACAACCAGGCCGACAAGTACGTCCGCGCGGGCGGCGCCTCCGTCGACCCCAAGACCGGCCAGGTCGTCGCCATGTACGGCGGAATCGACTACGTGAAGCAGTACACGAACGGCGCGACCCGGCAGGACTTCCAGGTCGGCTCGACCTTCAAGCCGTTCGTCCTCGCCTCCGCGCTGCAGAACGGCTCGACCACCCAGGACGGCGAGACCATCACGCCGAACACCGACTACGACGGCACCAACGAGCGCCCCGTCGAGGGCTGGAGCGGCGGCAGCTACGCCCCCGAGAACGAGGACCAGGAGTCGTACGGCGACATCACCGTCCGCGAGGCCACCGACCTGTCGGTCAACGCGGTGTACGCGCAGATGGCCGTGGACGTCGGCCCCGGCAAGGTCAAGCAGACCGCCGTGGACCTCGGCATCCCCGCCGACACCCAGGACCTCTACCCCTCCCCGTCGATCGCGCTCGGCACCAACACCGCCGGCGTCCTGCACATGGCCGAGGCCTACGCCACGCTCGCCAACCACGGCCGGCACGGCACCTACACCATGGTCAAGAAGGTCACTAAGGAGGGCAGCGTGGTCCAGCTGCCCCAGCAGACGGACAAGCAGGCCGTCAGCCGCGAGGCCGCCGACACCACCACCAACGTCCTCAAGAGCGTCGTCGACAACGGCACCGCCACCGCCGCCCAGGCCGTCGGCCGCCCCGCCGCGGGCAAGACCGGCACCGCCGAGGAGGACAAGGCCGCCTGGTTCGCGGGCTACACCCCCGACCTCGCGACCGTCGTCTCCGTCATGGGCCAGGACCCGGTGACCGCCCAGCACAAGTCGCTGTACAACGTCATGGGCGTTCCCCGGATGAACGGCGGCGGCCCGCCCACCCAGATCTGGGCCCAGTACACCCGCGCCGCGCTCAAGAACAAGCCGGTCACCGACTTCGACCTGCAGCTCCAGCCCAGCGCCGAACAGACCGCGCCGCCCACCTCCCAGCCCCCGGCCCAGCCCGGCACCGCCGGCCAGGACAACGGCGGCACCACCGGCACGCCCCCCACCGGCGGCACGCCCAGCGCCCCCACCACCGGCGGCACCCCGCCGGCTAATGGCGGGACCACCCGAGGCCAGGGCACCACCGGCGGAACCACCACGGGCCAGGGCACCACCGGCGGCACCACCACCGGCCAGGGCGACGCCGCGGGCGGCACCACGCAGGGCAACGGCGGAACGACCGGCGGGCCCACCACCGGAGGAGACACCACCGGCGGCAACCTGCCCAGCGGCGGCAACACAGACGCCGGCACCGACACCGCCGGAGGCCAGCTACCCACGGGCTAGCCGCCGGCGCCCACGGGCCGCTCCCGTGACCGAGCCCCCTTCCGTGCCCCGGTCACGGCTAGTGACCCGAGGTCGCCTTCAGGCCGATCACGGCGACCAGCAGCAGGCATACGAAGAACACGCGGGCGGCGGTGACGGGCTCGCCCAGTACCACCATGCCGAGCACCGCCGCTCCGGCCGCGCCGATGCCCACCCACACGCCGTAGGCCGTACCGATGGGCAGCGACTTTGCGGCGTACGACAGCAGGACCATGCTCGCGACGATCCCGGCACCGGTGAGCACGCTCGGCACCAGCCGCGTGAACCCGTCCGAGTACTTCATCCCGATCGACCAGCCGACTTCCAGCAAACCGGCGACGACCAGCAGAACCCAGGCCACGGGAAACCTCCGAGACGAACGACGACCTACTTCTTGCCGTGCGTCGTCTTTGCCTGCATCCCGGTACGGCGCGTCTCGTCGGGCTCCTTCGAACCTAGCAAACAAACGACAAAGGGGCCGGTGACAAGCGCCACCGGCCCCTGACGGACCCCGCTTCAGAGATACAGGCCGGTGGAGTCCTCCGAGCCCTCGAACCGGTCCGCGGCCACCGCGTGCAGATCACGCTCGCGCATCAGCACGTACGCCACACCGCGCACCTCGACCTCCGCCCGGTCCTCCGGGTCGAACAACACCCGGTCACCGGGCTCCACCGTCCGCACGTTCTGCCCGACCGCGACGACCTCGGCCCAGGCCAGCCGGCGGCCGACCGCAGCGGTCGCGGGAATCAGAATGCCGCCCCCCGACCGCCGCTCGCCCTCACCGGTCTCCGTCCGCACGAGAACCCGGTCGTGCAGCATCCGGATGGGCAGCTTGTCGTGATGGGGGGTGCTGTTTCTGTTGGCGCTCACGCCCCGAACCTACCTGCCCGGCCGCCGTCCACGGACGATCGGGTCACCATCGACGCCACCGACGTCAGCCCCTGCGCAGCCGGGGCCCCAGGGCGAGCAGCCCCACCACGCCCACGACCATGAGCGCGACCGGCACGACCCGCTCCAGCCTCGGCGCGCCCTCCTCGTCCACGAACTGCGCCCTGACCTCACTCACCACCCGGTTGACCTGCACATACGCGCGCCCAACCGTGTGGTCGACATTGGCGACGACCTTCGCCCTGACGTCCCCGGCGATCGTCTTCGGGTGCACCCGCACTCCGATCTCGTCGAGCGTCTCGGCCAGCACTTCACGGCGGCGCCTGATGTCCGCCTCGATCTGCGCCGGTGTTCTGGTGTCCGACGTCTCCGCCACCGCACGGCCTCCGAAGTCTCTGCTGCTGTTGACGAACAGTCTGTCAGTTCCCCGCCCCACCGCATCGCAAGGCCCCCCGGTCGACCCGGTTACCCTGGCCGGATGAGCGAGCGACTCCAGCCCGGGGACGTGGCCCCGGCCTTCACCCTCCCCGACGCCGACGGCAACGAGGTGTCCCTGTCGGACCACAAGGGCCGCAAGGTCATCGTCTACTTCTACCCCGCGGCCCTCACCCCGGGCTGCACCAAGCAGGCCTGCGACTTCACCGACAACCTCCAGCTCCTGGCCTCCGCCGGCTACGACGTGATCGGCGTTTCCCCCGACGCGCCCGAGAAGCTGGCGAAGTTCCGCGACAAGGAATCCCTCCGCATCACCCTCCTCGCCGACCCCGAGAAGACGGTCACCGAGTCCTACGGCGCCTACGGCGAGAAGAAGAACTACGGCAAGACCTACCTCGGCGTCATCCGCTCCACGATCATCATCGACGAGGAGGGCAAGATCTCCCACGCCCTCTACAACGTCCGAGCAACGGGCCACGTAGCCAAACTGATCAAGGACCTCGGCATCTGAGCCCCGAGCCCCGCAGCCCCTTACGGCCCGCCCCGGAAACCCCGGCGCGGGCCGTCCCCTGTCCCCACCGTGACTGTCCGACAAACGGTTCGTTACTCCGTACGAGCTGCGAACACGCAGCCGGAACGGAGAGGGTTCGATGGGGGTCAGCGTGTACACCAAGGAACGGCTGGAGGACGCCGCGCGGGGAGCGCGGAACTTGTCAGACGCGCTGGAGCGGCTGGGGGTGGACCCGAGGAGTTCGACGCGGCGGTACGTGGCAGAACGGATGAAGAAGCTCGGAGTCGACGTCTCGCACTTCGAGCGGGAGGGGGTGAAGTGGACCCGGGAAATCCTCCAGGAGGCCGTAGCCGCCTCCACGAACATGTGCGAGGTACTGCGCCGACTCGGCCTGGAAGTCGTCGGCGGACATCACACGCACATCAGCCGCCGGATCAAGGCCTACGGGATCGACACGTCACACTTCCGCATGCCGACGACGCGGGGAAGGCCTTGGCGCCCGCGTACTGCTGAGGCCTTTCTCGTCCAGCAACCGGCCGATCGAGCACGGCGCATTCCTGGCGATCGGCTCAGGTGGGCGATGACGTCTCTCGGCATCCCGGAACACTGCGCCCGGTGCGGCACGGAGCCGGTGTGGCGGGGCCGTCCGCTTCCACTCGAGGTCGATCACGTGGACGGCAACTGGCGCGACAACCGTATCGAGAACCTGCGGTTCCCCTGCCCCAACTGCCACTCCACGACGGACAGTTATCGGGGCCGCGGCAAGGCGCACCATCAGGACGGCGCGGCATGAGGAAGCCGGACTCGTCCCCGCCTGAGGGTTTGCGTGTCGCTGTCGCCGACTCGGTCTCCATTGCCGAGACGCTGCGGCGACTTGGACGCCCCGACACGGGTCCCCAGAGAGCGCTGCTGCGTCAGTGGGTGACCGAAGGGGGCTTCTCGACCGCGCACTTCCTCGGGCAGGCTCATCAACGGGGCAAGACCCGCCGTTCCAGGCGAGCCGAGGAGATCCTCGTCAAGCAGGACGGGCGACGCCGGACCCGAACGCATTTACTCCGCCGTGCTCTCCATGAGGTGGGCGTACCGGAGGAATGCGCCGAGTGTGGGGTGGGCCCCGAGTGGCTCGGGAGGCCCATGACACTCGAGGTTGATCACGTCAATGGTGACTGGAGTGACGACCGACGCGAGAACCTGCGGCTCCTGTGTCCCAATTGCCATGCCATCACCAATACGTGGTGCAGGGGTGGGAGTCGCACGCAGTCCCGGTAGCATGAGCGGGCAGGCGGCCGTTGCTGAATGGTATAAGCAGAGGTTTTAGGTGCCTCGGGGCATTTGCCCATGTGGGTTCGACTCCCATCGGCCGCACGCTCAGAGGGGCCGTCCACATGTGGACGGCCCCTTCACAGTCAGCCCAGCAGCTCCCGCACCGCCGGTACCAGTGCCCGGAAAGCCTTGCCGCGGTGGCTGATCGCGTTCTTTTCCTCCGGGGTCAGTTCGGCGCAGGTGCGCATCTCGCCGTGGGGCTGGAGGATCGGGTCGTAGCCGAAGCCGTTCGTGCCGGTGGGGGCGTGGCGGAGGGTGCCGCGGAGTCGGCCCTCGACGACGCGTTCCGTGCCGTCCGGGAGGGCGAGGGCCGCCGCGCAGGCGAAGTGGGCCGCGCGGTGGAGGTCGGCGATGTCGGAGAGCTGGGCGAGGAGCAGGTCGAGGTTGGCCTTGTCGTCGCCGTGGCGGCCGGCCCAGCGGGCGGAGAAGATGCCGGGGGCGCCGTGCAGGACATCGACACAGAGGCCGGAGTCGTCGGCGACAGCCGGGAGTCCGGTCGCCTGGGCGAGGGCGTGGGCCTTGAGCAGCGCGTTCTCGGCGAACGTGACGCCGGTTTCCTTGACGTCGGGGATGTCGGGGAAGGCGTCGGCGCCGATCAGCTCGTGCGGCAGGCCTGCGTCGGCGAGGATGGCCCTCAGCTCGGTGATCTTTCCGGCGTTGCGGGTGGCGAGGATCAAGCGCGTCATGGGGGCCAGTATCCCCGGGTCACGGCGTGCTGCCGGCCGGGGGTGCCGCGGGGCCGCCGGACCTGGTGCCGGGGCGGGCGCCCTTGGTCGCGGCCTTCGCCTTGCCGGCCACCGCGGTGAGGGGGCGGGCGACGTCCTCCAGGGAGCGGCGCTCGGCGTTGACCGCGAGAGCCGCCGCGACGAGCCCCGCCGCGCACATGAGGGCCGCGCCGATGGAGAACGCGAGGACGGTGTCGCTGGTCTTGCCGGTGTTGGTGAGGTCGGCGAAGAGCAGGGGGCCGCTGATGCCGCCGGCGGCGGTGCCGAGGGCGTAGAAGAAGGCGATGGACATGGCCCTGGTCTCCATCGGGAAGATCTCGGAGACCGTCAGGTAGGCGCTTGAGGCGCCGGCGGAGGCGAAGAACAGGACGGCGCACCAGCAGGCGGTCATCGTGGTGGCGTTGAGCGTGCCCTGGCTGAACAGCCAGGCGGTGAGGAACAGCAGGACGCCCGACAGCAGGTAGGTCGAGGAGATCATCACGCGGCGGCCGACCGTGTCGAAGAGGCGCCCGAGCAGCAGGGGGCCGCAGAAGTTGCCGATGGCGATGACGGCGAAGTAGTAGCCGGTGTGGTCGGAGGGCACGTCGAAGAACTTGGTGAGGATGGCGCCGAAGCCGAAGGTGATGGCGTTGTAGAGGAAGGCCTGGCCGATGAAGAGGGAGAAGCCGAGGACGGCGCGCTTGGGGTAGGTGCGGAAGATCGTGCTCGCGATCTCCATGAAGCCGATGCTGTGGCGCTGGTGGATCTCCAGTTCGCCCTCGGGCGCGGGCAGCCGTTCCCCCTTCGTCTCCTCGACCTGGCGTTCGATGTCGGAGACGATCTCCTCCGCCTCCCGGTCCCTGCCGTGGATCAGCAGCCACCGTGGGCTCTCGGGCACATGGCGTCGTACGAGGAGGATGACGGAGGCGAGGACGGCGCCGAGGGCGAACGTCAGGCGCCAGCCCAGGTTCGCGGCGAGCAGGTCGGTGTTGAGGGCGACGATGGAGAGCAGGGACCCGCCGACGGCGCCGAGCCAGAAGCTGCCGTTGATGATGAGGTCGACGCGGCCGCGGTAGTTCGCCGGGATCAGTTCGTCGATCGCGGAGTTGATCGCCGCGTACTCGCCGCCGATGCCGAAGCCGGTGAGGAACCGGAACAGGAAGAACCACCAGGCCGTCCACGAGATCGCGGTGAGCGCGGTCGCCGCGAGGTACACCGCCAGGGTGATCATGAACAGCTTCTTGCGGCCGAACCGGTCGGTGAGGCGCCCCCAGAAGAGGGCGCCGATGCAGGCGCCGGCGACGTAGAGCGCGGCGGCGATGCCGGTGACCTGGCCGGAGGAGATGGACAGCCCGCTGCCGGGCTCGGACAGCCGGCTGGCGATGTTCCCGACGACCGTGACCTCCAGGCCGTCCAGGATCCATACGGTGCCCAGCCCGATGACGATCGTCCAGTGCCAGCGGGACCAGGGCAGTCTGTCCAGCCGGGCGGGGATGTCCGTGGTGATGGTCCGGCCGGTCGCGGCCTCGGCAGCGCTCATGGGCTCCCTCCTCGTCGAGGAACGGGGGGACGTGGGTACGGGGCAACGGGAACCGAGTGCCCTGAACCGCCCGTGATCAGTCGTGGGTCACGCGCCGACCACCCGGGAGAGGGCGTAGATCACCAGTCCGGCCAGGGAGCCGACGACCGTGCCGTTGATCCGGATGAACTGCAGGTCCCGTCCGATGTGGGCCTCGATCTTGCGGGTGGTGTGCTCGGCGTCCCAGCCGGCCACGGTGTCGGTGATGAGGGAGGTGATCTCCTTGCGGTAGGTGCCGACGACGTGCACGGCGGCGCCCTCGACCCAGCTGTCGACCTTCTCCTGCACCTTCGGCTCGTTTGCCATCCGCGCGCCCAGCGACAGCAGCGCGGCCCGCACCCGCAGTCGTAGCTCACTGCGCTCGTCGTCCGCCGCCGCGACGATCATGGATCGTACGGCGGTCCAGGCGGACGCGATCAGGTCCTGTACCTCGCCGCGCCCCAGCACCTCCCGCTTGAGCCGTTCGACGCGCGCGCGGGTGTCGGTGTCGGACTGGAGGTCCGCGGCGAAGTCGGTGAGGAAGCGGTCCAGGGCGCCGCGCGCGGGGTGCGAGGGCATGTCGCGCATCTCGGTGACGAAGCGGAGCAGTTCCTTGTAGACGCGTTCGCCGACCCTCTTGTCGACGAAGCGCGGGGTCCAGCCGGGGGCGCCGCCCTGCACGGCGTCCATGACGTTGTCCTGGTGCAGCACGAGCCAGTCGTGGGCGCGGGCCACCACGAGGTCGACGACCCGCCGGTGCCCGCCGTCGGCGACGATCCGGTCCAGCAGCTTTCCGATGCCGGGGGCGATCTCCTGCGCGTCGGCCCGCCGGGTGATCGCCTCGCCGACGACGGCCTGCACGTCGGAGTCGCGCAACACGGTCAGGGCGCCGCGCAGCGCGGTGGCGAGTTCGGCGGTTACCCGGTCGGCGTGCTCGGGCTCGGCGAGCCAGGCGCCGAGCCGGCTGCCGATGCCGACGGCGCGCAGCCGCTGCCGTACGACGTCCTGGGACAGGAAGTTCTCGCCGACGAACTCGCCGAGGGAGACGCCGAGCGCGTCCTTCTTGGTGGGGATGATCGCGGTGTGCGGGATGGGCAGGCCGAGGGGGTGGCGGAAGAGGGCGGTGACGGCGAACCAGTCGGCGAGCGCGCCGACCATGCCGGCCTCGGCTGCGGCGGCCACGTAGCCGGCCCAGGGTCCGGCGCCGGAGTGGGAGGCCCAGGTGGCGAGGACGTAGACCACGGCGACGAAGAGCAGCATGCCGGTCGCGGTGAGCTTCATCCGGCGCACGCCGCGCCGGCGCTCCTCGTCGGCGGGGGTGAAGGCGGTCATGGTCCGGTAGGAGGGGGTGCGGGTGGCGGCGGCGCTCGCTTCCGGCCCTCGTCCGGGTTCCGGCGCTCTTCCGGTTCCGGGCGCGGTGGCGTCGGCCTCCGTGCTCGCGGACTCCATGTCGCCGTCGGACCCCGTGGGGCCGGACTCCGTGTGGCCGGACTCCGTGCCCTCGGGCCCGTAGCTCCCGGCTCCCGTGGCGTTGCTCTCGCTCTCCATCCGTCCCCGTCCCATCCGCTCCACCGTTCGGTGACCCCGTCGGTGATCCTTCCAGGTACCCCGCCGGTGGTCCCGTCGGTGATCCTGTCGGGGACCCCGTCGGTGATCCCGCGCACAATTGTCCCTTCCTGACCGACTCCCGGAACGGAACGAGAGTTCCCGGCGTCTGTCTCTACGGGGAATCTGGGCGCGCGTGTCGGCCCCGCCGCCTGCCCGCCCCGGCCCATGCCGCATCATGGGCTCACCGGATCGGAGCCTCGGGCTCCCATCGCCCGAGGAGAACAACGCAAGAGTGAGCAAGCGTCATGACGGGGGTGCGGGGCCCGCTGCGCAGCAGCCGAGGCCCGTGGCCGCCACGAAACACCATGTCGTACTCAGCGCGCTCGTCGCCCTGGTCGTAGCCCTGGCGGCGGGCATCTACGTCGTCGCGTCGGCCGGCGGAGGAGCCGCCGGCGGCACCGTGGACGACGCCCGCCCGCACCGGGGCGCGACCGTCGCCCCGGTGTCCACCGGCGCCTGGGTGGGTTCCTGGGCGGCGTCCCCCGTCGGCGGCGAACCCGGTACCGAGACGGCCGGCCTGGCGGGACGCTCCGTGCGCAACGTCGTTCACGCGAGCACCGCGGGGACCAGCGCCCGCGTCACCCTGTCCAACCTCTACGGCCAGGCCCCGCTGACGATCACCCACGCCTCGATCGCCCTCTCCTCGGGGGACGGCACGGCGGCGGCCGACGCGCGTACGATGCGCCGGCTCACCTTCAACGGCGCGACGAGCGTGGTGATACCGGCCGGCCGGGAGATCGTCAGCGACGCCGTACGCCTCACCATCCCGCACGGGGCGGACGTCCTGGTCACCACGTTCTCGCCGACCCCGTCCGGACCGGTCACCTACCATCCGTACGCGCGGCAGATGTCGTACGTCGCCCAGGGCGACCGCACCGAGGACGCGACGGGGACGCCGTACACCGAACAGACGCCGTACTGGCGGTATCTGACGGCGCTGGACGTGCTCAGCAACGAGGCGAACGGCACGGTCGTCGTGTTCGGCGACTCGATCACGGATGGCATCACCTCCACCGTGGACGCCAACCACCGTTGGACCGACATCCTGTCGGACCGGCTGCACACGGCGCTGGAGAGCGGCGTCCAGCTGCCCCGATACGGCATCGTCAACGAGGGCATCAGCGGCAACCAGATCCTCACCGACGGCCTCGGCCGGCCCGCCGAGAACCAGAGCGGCCTCGGCCGCTTCGGCCGCGACGTCCTCTCGCGCACGGACGTCAAGGGCGTCGTCATCGACCTCGGCATCAACGACATCCTGAAGGACCCCAGGCTCGCCGACCCCAACAAGATCACCGAGGGCCTGCGCACCCTGGTCCGCGAGGCACACGCGCGCGGCCTGCGGGTTGTCGGCGCGACCCTGATGCCGTTCAAGGGCCACCGGGGCTGGACCCCGGCCCGGGAGGCGGTACGGCAGCAGGTCAACGCGCAGATCAGGGCGGGCCGGGTGTTCGACGGAGTCGTCGACTTCGACAAGGCCCTCAGGGACCCCTACGAGCCGAGCCGCCTGCGCGCCGACTACGACTCCGGCGACCACCTCCACCCCAGCGACCTGGGCTACCAGAAGATGGGCGACGTCTTCGACCTGCGCGCGCTGAAGGGGGCGGCGGGACAGGCCGAGTTGTAGCTCTCGGCCTGGGCGCTTCCCCGGAACCGTCAGGAACGCCCTCCCCGGACGGCAGCGCCGACGCCGGCGCTGCCGCCCGCGCCGTACGCCGCCCACGCCCCGAGGGCGAACCCCTCGCCCTCCTTCCGGACCTCCACCGCGCCGGCCCCGCCGAAGTGCGCGGGGACGACCAGTTCGCGGTCGGCGGCGGCCCGTTCGAGAATCCGGCGGCGGCTTGCCGCGGCCTGTGCCGGGTCGAGACAGAAGCAGCTGTTCCAGCAGGGCTGGAGGATCTGTACGGGGCTGTGCACCAGATCGCCGACGAACACGGCACGGTCGCCCGCCGATTCGAGCCGGAGCACGCTGGATCCCGGGGTGTGGCCGGGTGCCGACTCCAGGGTGAGGTGTTCGTCGATGCGGTGGGCGCCGTCCCACAGCACGGCCTGGCCGGACCGGTGGATGGGCGCGATACTGTCCTGGTAGATCAGCCGGTCGTCCACGCGAACGCCGTTCCCGTACGAGTTGTCCGGCCCGTAGTGGAAGTCGTCGGCAGCCGGGATGAGATATCGGGCGTTGGGGAACGTCGGCACCCAGTGCCCGTCGACATCCCGGGTGTTCCAGCCGACGTGATCGCCGTGGACGTGGGTGTTCACGACGACGTCGACATCCTGCGGGGAGATGCCGGCCTGTGCGAGCAGACCGAGGAAGTCGCCCTGCCAGTGGTGGAACTGCGGCGAGCCGGGTCGTTCGCGGCCGTTGCCGACCGAGGTGTCGACCAGGACGGTCCGCCCGTTGCTGCGCAAGGCCCAGGTCTGCAGCGCGACCACGGCCTCGCCGCCGTCCGGGGCCCAGTGGTCCGGCGCCAGCCAGTCCGCGTTGTCCGTCCAGACCTCGTCGGTCGACTCGGGGACGAGGCCGCGGGCCGGAGCGAACGGCGCCTGCCACTCGACGATCCGGATGACCTCGACGTCCCCCAGCATGATGCGCTGTGCGCTCCCGCTCCGGGAGTTCTCGTTGTCCATGTCCTCGACCCTAAAACGGCACAACAGAGCATCCCAATGCCTGCCGGCCTCACCTGAATACGCGTTCGTCTCAGTCCATGCCGCACCGGATAGCCTGGCGCAATGGACGTGGTGAGTGACGCGATCGCCGCCGTACGCATCGGGCAGCCCTCCTCCAACCGGGTGCGGGTGAGCGGCAGTTGGTGCACACGGTTGGCCGGGTACGACGGGGCGGGCTTCCACGTCGTCCTGAAGGGGACCTGCTGGCTGCTGCCCGAGGGCGGCCCTCCGGTCTCGCTCCGCGCCGGTGACGCGGTACTGCTCCCGCACGGCACCGGGCATGTGCTCGCCGACTCCCCTGCCGACGCCGCTGCCGTACGACACGCGGTGCCCTTCGAGCGCTGGTCGGAGGAGTCGCGGCCGCCTCAAGCGGCCGGCGGCGAGGCCGAGTTGCTCTGTGGGAAGTACCGGCTCGACCGCAGCCGCGCGCATCCGCTGATGAGCGAGCTGCCCGAGGTCGTCCTCCTGGAGAACCGCGTGGGCAGCCACCCCGAACTCCGGTCCGCCATCGACCTGCTGGGCCGTGAGCTGGAGGCGCGGCAGCCGGGCTCGTGCATCGCGGTCCCCAGCCTGCTCGACCTGCTCCTCGTCTACATGATCCGTTCCTGGATGGCCGAGGCCGCGACCGGCGCCTGGCCGGCCGTGTTGAGTGACACGGTGACGACCGCCGCGCTACGAGCGCTGCACTCGGACCCGGCCGCCCCGTGGACCAACGATCGCCTCGCCGCCGAGGCCGGCGTCTCACGCCCCACACTGGCCCGCCGCTTCACCGGTCTCGTGGGCCGCCCTCCGATGGCGTACCTGACCTGGTGGCGCCTCACCCTGGCCGCCACCCTGCTCCGCGAGACCGCGGATCCCCTGGCCGCAATCGCCCAGCGCGTCGGCTACGGCACCCCCTACGCCCTCTCGCACGCCTTCAAGCGACAGTTCGACACGACTCCTGGGCGGTACCGCGCACAGGCGGGGGAGCAGTCGGTGGGGTGACTCCTGCCTCCGGGCAGGGCGCACCGGCCGGTCGCCCAGGGGCCGGCCGTGGCGGTCGGCGAGGCGCGGCCGCGCCGGTCGTCCAGGGATGAGCCGTGCCGGACTCCAGGACTCAGCCGCGCCGGTCGGCCACGGCCCAGGAAGCCAGGGCCACCGCCCCGGCGACGCCGAACACGGACGGCCAGGCGCCGACCTTCTTGGCCAGTGGATGCGACCCGGCGAACGCGGCGACGTAGGCGGCGGTCAGCGCCCCCGCGGCCTTCCCGCCGGCCTGCTTGCGCCACTGCTGCGCGGCAGCGCCGCCGGCGACGGCCAGCACGACCCCGCCGAGCTGCCGCTTCTTGGTCCAGCGGGCAACGCCGTACCCCCCGACGAGACCACCGGCGGCAACCACCGCGCTGGGAACCCTGGCCATTGAGCGCCTCCTCGTACTTTTTCGTGTCTCTGACCCGAGGCTAACCCGCACCGGTCCTCGACGGCCGCGGGGGCTGCCTCGACGACCTGCGCTCCGCTCCGTCGCCGCTGCTGCAGGAACTGGCTTGTCGAGGCGGAATGGTGCGGTTCACGCACCCCGAAGTCGACCGAACATCCAGGAGTGTCTCCCCGATCCGGGGTTGCCCGTCATCTGGGCCGGGGTCTCAAAACCGTGCTGCGCGAGAAGTCATGACTGGAGCAGGTGGTCGGCTTTTCCTGCCTTGATGTCGAGGATCATGGTCCGCAAGGCCTCTCGGCTGTCCGTGATGAAACGGTCCTCCTGGCCGCTGACTGCTATGTAGGCATTGCCTGTCTCATCAGTCCCGAGTCGGAAGCAGGAGTTGCCCTCCCCACAGAACGCCTCTTCCCACTGGATCTCGGACATGAAGCCTCCTAGAGGTCGCGTGCGACGGCTCGGATGAAGTCCCTCGAGTCGTCGGGGGACAGCGCCAGGTCCTCCATCCGGTCCAGGTGAGCACGGTACTTCGCCAATTCGGCCTCCGCGTAGAGGAAGTCCGGACCATGGGAGTTGTCGATCTGCACGGTGTCGAGTTGACTCGTCGCCCCTTCCGCGTACAAAACGGTCTGCCCGGCGCCGGGGAAGGCTCCGCGGGCGAAGGGAACGACCAGCACGGTGACACCGTCCATCTCCGACTGCGCCAGCAGATAGCCGAGTTGTTCCTGGGTGACAAGTGGCCCACCGAACTGCATGCGAAGGGCCGCCTCATGCACGATGCCGGTGAACGGGGGAGCCGGGTCGGTGGACAACACCCCCTGGCGCCGGCTGCGATGGGCCGCCCTCATGGTCACTTCGTGTTCCGGTAGATGAGGGAGTACGGCGCGGAACACGGCCAGCGCGTACTCCGTGGTCTGTAGAAGGCCGGGAATGTGCACCGTGCACGCCGCACGCATGCGGGTGGCTCGCGCCTCCAACTCCGCGATGTCCAGCAGGGCTTGAGGCAGGGTGCTGCGGTACTGCTCCCACCAGCCCCTGTTCCCGACCTTGGCCATCTCGACCAAGGCCGTCACGTAGGTGTCGTCCTCGCAGCGGCAGTGCTTGGCCAACGTCCGTAGGCGCTCTTCGCTGACGTTCCGCACCCCGGACTCCATATAGGAGATCTTGCCTCGGTCGACGCCGAGCAGCTGGGCCGCCTCCTCCGCTGACACGCCCGCGGCCACGCGCATCCTGCGCAGTTCGTGTCCGAGGCGCTTCTGACGCTGAGTCGGTACTGCTGTCGCGGCCATGTCGATCCTTCCGAGAGGGCTCGGACGGCAGTCTGCCGGCCGTTCCATCAACTCCACGATCGGGCTAATTTACCGACATGGATGGCAAATTTGTCGAACTCTCTTCTAGCTTGGACGCCATGCCGTTGACGCGCGGCGAGCAGAAGTGCATCGCGCACGCCTGCCTGGCCCCTCCTGCCCTGGGAGTGGCGGGCTTGCGCCGGGGAGACAGGCCACTGCTCGCCAAGTGTCGCCAGTCGAGAAGCGGGAGAGGAAGTCGCGCCATGGATTGCAACGCATTCACACCGAGGCGACCTGGGGAGCTGCCGTTTCTGGCAGAGCCCGAGGCGGTGGCGGCACTACGCCGTCTTCTGCGCATCCATCTGGGTCTCTGGGGTCTTCCGGAACTGACAGAAGCAGCCCAACTCTGCGTCAGTGAGCTCGTCGGCAATGTGATCAGGCATGTGGGATCGGGGACCCCGGCTACCTTGGCCGTCTTCGTGAAGGACACGTGCCTCCGCATCGAGGTTCGTGATCCCGACACGCGCGCCTTACCGACGTTGGTCGAGTCAGTCGAGGACGCGGAATCGGGGCGCGGGATGGTGCTCGTCGCAGCATGTTCCGACCGGTGGGGAACTCAACTCATGCCCGGGCACAAGGTCACTTGGGTCGAACTGGCAGTCGCGGGGACCGGGTCCATCGGCCACCGTGGAAGCGTGCCGGTCTCGGGAACCGTGTGGCTTGCCCGTGACGAGGCGCGACGGGCGCAGAATCAGGCATACAGCAAGCTGACGTCTGTCGTAGAGGAGACGGCGGCGATCGAGGCGATCGCGGATCTGCTTCTTTGGCTCGGGGCACAGGGCCATGACGTGGACGAGATTCTGGATCGTGCCCAAAGGCGATGTGACAAGGAGTCGGGCAGGACAGCCCGGTAGTCCGTGGTAGCCGAGACTGGTGCAGGGGCCTCAGGACACCGACAGCTGTCGGTGTCCTGAGGGCGGATGGACGTCAACGGTCCAATATCGGGGCAAAGAAGCCTACGAGACGGTTCGCGGGGGTACCGACCAGGAGCGCGCGGTCCAGCAGGATGTTGTTGTGTTCGCAGCTTGTCTCCGGGAGCATCACGCAGGCGTGACAGGCGGCGAGATTGGTGCCGCCGGTACCGGACACCTGGGTCTCCATGCAGAGCGGGTCGGAGGAACACCATTCCGCGCGGTGCACGGCCGAACGGACCGTGCGGTCGAGCAGCTCTGGTTCGCCTTGAGCAACGAGACCGCCGAGGCTGCCCGCCGAGTCACTCGTCGCCGTGTAGATCAGCGCTCCGGCCATGTGATCGGCGGCGTACAGACGCTCGCGCAAGGCCGCGGCCGGGTAACCGGCCTCCAGGCTCCATTCGTTGATGAGGGCGTGGGCCAGGGTATGAAGAAGCACCATGCGAGGCGTCGCGGGGGACGGAACGACCCGGCTCGGGTCGCCCGCACGCTGCTCCAGCAGCCGCTGGTGCGCGGTGCGCATGCGCTCGATGCGGGCTGCCACCGCCGGGGCCTTCTCCCAGGCGTCGAGTCGTCCCTCGTCCAGTCGGAGGAAGACTCCTTCGCCGTGCACTTCCATGGCCGGGAGCCATCGCATGGCGGACTCGGAGAGCGGCATCTCCTTCGAATCGGTGGTCGAGTCGGGGTCGGCGAGCCGGGTGAAAGCCTTCAGGGCGCGCACCTCACGCAGCTTCTTGACGAGCATCGGACCCGTGACACCGAGCGGATCGAGCACGCTCTGGTCGCCCAGCGGGGTCTCGCAGACGAACTGCTCTTCGCGTGAGTGCTCACTCTCGTCGTTGCCCGAGCGGAGCCGCTCGTACTCCTTGTTGCGCAGGGCGCGGTAGCGGTGGTCGAAGGTGGGGGCCGTCTCGCCGTCCGGATCCTCCTCGCGCTCGGCGTCGAGCAGCGCCATCACCTCGTCCAGCTGGACGGGACACTCTCCCTTGAAAACACCTCTGAGGTAGATCTCGACATGCTCGCGGCTGTCGTACTGGCGGAGTGCGTCCCAATGCTCGGCGAGCGGATCCGCACGGCCGTTGCTCCAGGGAGGAATGGACAACGCCGACTTCAACACCGGCTGCCACACCGCCGACGAACCGCGCTGGAGCGTGCGCAGGGGGAGTCCGCACTCCTGAGCCGGGGCTGATGTTCCGAGCCACGGGCGAGAACCTCGGCATCTCAGTCCCAGGTCCTTGAGCGCGTTCCTCCGGAACGAGCCTTCCATGGAGACCTCAGGAGCCGGCTCGCAGGTGCAGGAGACGAGGATCGAGCGCAGCGAGGACGTACGCCCGGACGAACGCAGCTTGAGGGTTCCCCCGCACTGACCTACCGTCACGGCGCGGCCGGTGGAGCGGTGCACCCAACTCCAGTACGGAAACTCTCCGAGGTGCCCGGCCTCGCATGCCACGACGAATCGGGAGGGAACGAGTTCGACCTCACAGGTGCCGCATACGCTTCGACCAGTGGGCGGGGAGAATTCGCGGTGCTGCCGCAGTTCCGTGCACTCGGGGCAGGAGTGCATCTGGGGGAAGCGTCGGACTCGGAGGCCGTCCTTGCTGTCGTCGCCGGACGCGGGCGGGAGTCGGAAGTAGTCGACGCCGAGGAGCCGAGCGAGACGCCTCTCGTGGATCCGGGGCGACTCGTCGACCCTCCAGCTCTGCTCAGCTTCGTCCAGCCCCGAGACGACGAAGGACTCGTGGTCCACGGCGATGAGCGATCCGACGCCGTACGTGGTGATCGCCTGAGCACGGCGGACCGTACCCCTCCTCGGCAGGTTGTGGGCGGGCGCGGTCCTGCCTGCGCCGGCCCGGCGGCGTCGAGCTGGGGACGGTGTCATCGGGTTCCCTCCATGAACAAGGCGGATTCTGCGTCGACGTCGCGCAGGCTCCAGAGCGTGGACCAGGCCTCGGCGTCCTCGGACTCGTCGTCGTACGCCTTCAGGAGCGAGGGTGTACGAAGCCCTCGGCGGGGTTCGAAGACCAGGCCGTTGTGGATGTCGGCCTCCTTGCACCACCACTCGACGAACTCGTCGAATGCCTGAGACACGGCATCGGTCTCCTCGGGGCTGACCTCACGAACGCGCTTCATGAGGACCGACCTGATGTTGCCCCGCAGTAGGTGTTCGTAGGATTCGACGTCGCCGGCCCCCTCGTTGCGGCGAGCGTCCGGGATCATGATGCGGGCGAGAGCGACGATCACCGCGTGCAGGCCTCGCTCGCGCGCGCGGGCTGAGAAGGGGGTGACGGAGGTGGATTCGACCTCTCGGTAGAGAGCTGAGTGGAAATGCTGGAAGCTTTCGTAGTGCGACCGGTCACGGGGACGTGAGGCGTTGAGCATGACCGCAACGAGTCCGGGGTGCGCGCGCCCGACCCGGCTGCTGGCCTGGATGTACTCGGCGGTCGTCTGGGGCTGACCCATCACGGCCATGAGACCGAGCCGGTCCACGTCCACGCCCACCGCGATCATGTTGGTGGCCAAGAGGACATCCACCGCGTCCTCGTCGGGGAACCGCTTCTCGATCCCTTTGAGACGGGCGGGGATCTCACTGGCATCCACACGGCTCGTCAGTTCCGAGTAGTTGGCGGTCGACCGGACCGCGACACCCTCGCGCTCGGCGAGCAGCTCAAGGTACGCCACGACGTCGTCGTGGACTTGGAGTTCGGCCGCAGAGAGCAGCCGCAGGCTGTTGAAGTAGCCGACGAGACTCCAGTAGGCGTCGCGCACTGCGTCCTTGGTGTCCGCGTGCTTCGCCCGGTGGAGCAACGTGGCATACGTACGGATCAGCAACGTGGACTGACTGGTGCCGGGGGCGAGAAGTCCGACATAGCGGCGGCTCGCCTTCTCCTCACGCGGTGTCTCCACGGCGAACCACGAGTCTCGCGCGTCCAGGCCGGCGGGAGGGAACTGCCTCACCTCGCGTGCGAAGAGGTGGCGGCCCTGTTCGGCGGCGCGCCGGATGGTCGCCGTGGAGGCGATCACCTTGGGGCCGTCGGCGAGCGCGTCCACAGCCGTCTCGTAGAGGCCGGTGAGCGTGCCCAGTGGACCGGAGATGAGGTGGAGTTCGTCTTGGACGATCAGTTCGGGAGGAGGGGTGCCGTCGTCGGGGTCATCGAGGTTGAAGAGGGCGGATGTAGCTGGTCGCCACGGCATCGACGCGAACTTGTCCACGGTGGCGATCACCAGCGTCGGTCGCGCGTCGTACACCGCCTCGTCGATCAAGTGGACGGGCAGGCCGTCGGCGAAGTCGCAATCCTTCCCGGAGCAGCGGACGTACATTCGCTTCGCGTCCTCGTCGGCGTCGTAATCGCGGGCGTCGAGGCGGGTCCCGCACCAGGGACAGGCGTGCAATTGGACGGGGTTCTCGGTGGCGAGGCGCTTGTCGAGATTCGCGCGCAGCTCGTCGAGCTTCTGGACGGCCTCGGACAGCGTGTTGGGGGTGGCCGAGCGCCCCACCCACATGCCGACGGAGAACTCCTCATGTCCCAACTCAGGCGTGCGGCGCCGCATGTGTTCCATGGCGCAGAGCAGAACGGCCGCACGCTCGAACTGCTGGAGGGTGAGCAGCCGCAGGGTGTAGCGCATGAGGACGGTGACACCGCCGCCGTCCTCACCCTTACGCATGCGGCGCAGGAACGACGTGAGGGCGATGAGCCCGAGGTAGGCCTCCGTTTTGCCGCCACCGGTGGGGAACCACAGCAGGTCGGAGATCCGCCGGTCGGGGTGCTCGGGGTCGTCGATGCCGGCGAGGCACAGCAGCAGGAACGCGATCTGGAAGGGGCGCCATCGACCGGCTGCCGGGTCTGGGGCTTCGATCCGGCCGCTCTTCACCCACATGCTGCGCGCCCGCTGGTCGGCCATGGCACGGTTGGCGAGCCGGAAAGCCTTCATCAGGTCGGGCTTGGTGCGCAGTAGCCGAATGCCCTCGCGGATCCGGTCGAGTGCCTCTCGACAGGCCCTGACCTGGTTCCGCGCGGGATTTTCGTGGGGACCTCCCACCATGGCCGCCGCCTCGGCCGCTTTGCGGTCGATCCAGCGCTCGTAGCCCATGGCGAGTTGCTCGAGAGCGCCCAGAACCTCCGTATCGGACTTCTCCGCCAGCCCCAGCATGGACAGAGCCGAGCTGTCGATCTCGGGGTTGGAGTCGGTGAGCAACACCTCGACGGTGGGTACGAACTGGCTCCGGACCTCAGGGACGGCGGCCTCTGGGGCCGTGTCGGTCACACCTATCGGTGACGGAGTCCAGTCCCATTCGGCGGCGCAACCGTGTCCGACGGCGAAGGTCGGAGCATGACGGTGCAGCAGTCGACTCACGGCGACATCCGGGTCGTGGGCGGAGGTCTGGGCGGGACGTTCGACGAACGCGGTGGAACCGTTGACGGCACGGACCCTCAGACCGCACTGGAAGAGGGAGAAGGCGTCCTGGAGGTCCCATTCGCCGACGTTCTGGATGTTGATCAGCGTGACCGTGATCGTGACGAAGCCGGTGGCCCTGTCCCGGTGCCGGACGTTTACGTGCAACGCTGCTTCCGGGGCCAGTCCGATCAGATCTCGCGGTGCCGGATCGGTCACGACGACGAGCTGGTCCGGAAGCACCAGTTCCCTGCGCCGCCAGTGCTCCCGCTGGTCGCCCGTGGTGCGGGCCTCGGCGCGGCGGGCGGGGATCGGCGTACCGTCAGCGTCGGTGGGTTCGTACACGGCGGCGCGTGCCGACACCACGATCGTGGCGCTTTCGGACGGGTCGACCGCGAAGGTCAGACCCATCGAGGAGGGACGTCTGTCCCCCGAGGCCCCAGACTCCTGCGCGGTGCCGGACTCCTCGATGTCGTCGCGCTTGAGCAGAGGGGCGACATCGAGGCCTTCCTGTGAGGCGGCGTCCTCCGTCTTGCGCTGTATCGCGGCTTTGTCCGCCGCACGCGGGTACAGGACGCCCGTAACGTAGCGGTCGATCGGCGCGTCCTGGGTGAGGACCTCGTCCCGGTCGCCCGGTCCGGCGTCCTCGTCGGGGCCGAGGAGTTCACGGCGGAGTCCCACCAGGAGTGTCTCGTCCCGAACTCTGTAGTGCTCGGAGTGCCCGTCTGCCACGTGCGTCATGCGCCCTGCTCCTCGTCGTGGTCGGCCCGGCGGTATCGGCCGACACCGGTGATTCTGGGGACGATCCACACGCCTCGCTCACCGAGCCCGACGTTGGCGCCGGCGGCGGTGCTGCCCGTCACGGTCTCCAGGGTGTCGATCCGTAGGTCGTGGATCTCGTCGGGCCACCATGGGTCCCAACTGCGGTTCACCTTCTGCACCTCGAACAGGGCCTCCCGGAACCGTCGCGAAGCCTCGCCGATCTCCCGGCCGTCGTGCACGAGGGCGTAGGGGGGGCTCTCCGTCTCCCCCATCGGTATGTCGTGGCGCTTGCGCAGCGTCACCGGGTGCCCGTAGGCGACTCTTTCCAGGAGGTAGGCCTGGGTGGCGCCGGCGTCGACGTCTCGGCCGGGCGGGGTGTCCCGGCAGACGTCGCCGGCACCGGCGACGATGCCGTACCTGTCGTGCGACCTCCAGCCACCGATGTAGCGCCGCCCCTGGCTGCGCTTCTCGGTCAGCCTGAACTGCGGCAATTCTGGGGACGGCACGTGGTACAGGTCCTGGCGGGCCCGTGTCATCGCCACGTATAGGGCGCGGGCCTCGGCAGGAAGGTCCAGCTCGCCCTTGTGGCGCTTGTGGAGTTCCGCGACTGTCGGCGGGACCAGAACGATCACACGGTCGAATTCGAGGCCCTTGGCCCGGTGCACGGTCGAGACGACGATCCGTGCGGTTTCCGGGTCGGCAGCCTCGTCGGGGAACCTGCCGTCGGCGACCGCGCGGCGCAGCCGATCTACGTCGAGCACACCGCGCCCCGCTCCGCGCGCGATCCGGCGTAGCACTGTCCACAGGGCGCCGATGTTCGGCTCGTAGGGAAGCGGGACCTGCCCGAGGAGGGTCCGGAACCGGTCCTCTGTGAGGCCGGTTGCCTCCGTCCGGCGCAACAACTCGGCCACCCAGTACGGCACCGGGCGCTCTTCGAGTGGACGCCTCAGCCGGTGCTCGACGCCGTGCGCATGCAGCAGGCCGGAGACCACGAGGGCTTCTCGGTTGTCACGGGTCAGAACGGCGCAGGTGTCGGTGAGATCCCGAAGGCCGGCCAAGGTGAACTCGTCGTCGAGGTCGCCCATGCCGTTCGTCGGAGCCAGGAGGAGGTTGCGCAGTTCGTCGTAGAGCGCTGCCGCCTCCTCAGGATCGCTGAGTTGCTGGAGGCGAGGACCGTGCGCCAGAGCCACGCGGGCTTCGTCGGTCTTCGCCCGGAAGTTCGCGGTGAGACGCAGCTCCACCAGGTCGTCGGGGTACGAGCAGCGCAGCCAGTCGAAGAACCGGCCGGTTTCGTCGACGCGTTCGTCCAAGTCCTCGATCTGGAAGCCGTAGACGGACTGAGCGGCGTCTCCGACGACGGTGAAGCCGCAGCTGCCCTGGTACCGGTCGAGAAGCGTCTCCACCAGTTCTCGACGCTCGCCCAGTAGGTCCTGCACCTCGTCGATCACGACATGCGCGGGCGGTACGGCATCGCCGATCTCCAGCGCGCCGCTCTCGATCGCGCGGGTCGCGGCCGCGATCCGCTCCTCGAAGCCGAGCGACCCCCACTCGCCGTCCGGATGTGCCTGGAGGAGCACCTCGTAGGCCCACATGTCGAAGGTCCGGGCACGCACCCGGCGGGCTCGTTCCCCGTGACGCGAGATACGCTCGCGCAGTTCCCGGGCGGCGGCCCGCGTGAAGGTGAGCACCAGGATCTCGGCGGCTTCCAGCGCCTCGTCAGGGTCCTCGTGGCCGCACAGCGCGTCGAGCCGGCGTACCAGCGTGTGCGTCTTCCCGGCCCCGGCCCCGGCGGTCACGAGGACACGTGCGTCCCACGGCTGCTCGACGACGGCCCGCTGCTCGTTGGTGAGAGGAGGACTGTCCAGGTAGACGTCGGTCACTTCCGGCTCCAGAGGTGCTCGAACTGTGTGAAGGCCAGCTGGGTGTCGAAGTTGGCGATGTTGTCACTGACGTTGAGAATCAGGCAGTCGGGCTTGCCGCCGTTCTCCTTGCCACGCAGACCGCGACCGATCATCTGCTGGTAGACGTTCGTGCTGTAGACCGGGCGGGCCACCACCACGACACGGGTTGCGGGAGCATCGAACCCCTGGGTCAGGACACCGTAGTTGGTGAGCACGCGGATGCGCTTGTCGCGGAAGTCCTCGATGCGTCGGCGCCGGTCCTGGGTGCTCGTGCTCGAGTCCACGGCTGCGGCCGGGACCCCCCGGTCGTTCAGAAGGGCGGCGAGGTAGTTGGCGTGGTCCACGGAGGTTGCGAAGAGAAGGGTCGGCCAGTCCTTCGGAAGGCCGGCCACCTCGTCGACGATGCGACGACTCCGCGCGTGGTCCTCCGCGAGCCGCTGTTCGGCAGAGCGAGAGAGCGTGGCCATACGCTCGGCCTGCTCCCTCTCGTCGCGGGTCAGCTCGATGCTGCCGCCTTCCAGAGTGCGATGCTCCACCTGGGCGAGCATCCCCCACTTCTGAAGGTCTCCGTACGGGTCACCGGAGGGGAAGACTCCCTCGTCGAGGCGTCGACCGCCGAAGCGGTTGACCAGGCGGCGGGTCTCATCCTCGTTGGTGTTGCGGAAGGGGGTGGCGGTCAGACCGAGCAGATGACGTCGTGTCTCGTACTGGGTGAGGCCCAGCTTTCCCAGGACGGCGGTGTATCGCGGGGAGATCGCGGTGTGGGCCTCGTCCACGATCACCAGTGCGGCTTCCCGGAGCCACTCGTAATGGTCGGTGCCCAGACACCGCTCCAACTTGGCGTCCGTGGCGACCACCAGGTGCGGGTGTCCCTCCACATGCCCGACCTCGTTGCCGCCCCACAGTCGGCTGATGGTGAGGGGGCGCTCCGCTCCCACCTTGCTCCAAACGAACCGCCAGCTCTGAACGGCCTGCTCGCACAGCTCCTCCGTCTGCGCGATCCAGAGCAGCGGACCCGGGAGATCACCCACCCGCTTCACCCAGCGGATCACGGCCTCCGCGGTGACGCGTGTCTTGCCGGCGCCTGTGGGCAGTGACAGCATGGCGCGCTGCGGGGCCAACCGGTCGAGCAACGTGGTGATGTTGCGTACCAGGTCTTCCTGGTAAGCATGGAGGCGGGGAAAGTCCCGCGGACCGTCGATCGTCTCGAAGGCCGGCGGTGACGGCGTCCGGCTGCCGGCGAAGGTCACCGGGAGTCCGAGGCTCGACGCGAAGGCGATGGCTGTCGAGGAACCGCCATAGCCGACAGGCGCGTTGGGGAACCTGGCCTGGATGTCCCGGGCGTGGTGGTGGAGCACCCTGTCGCCGCGCGCGTTGAAGGCCATCTGTGCGATTCGGTGACCGGACGGCTCCGCGCCGCCGGTCGCCTCCAACTCGGCATCCATCAGTCCCTCCGGCAGGCCCGACCGCAGGGCCTCCGCGCCGACCAACAGCTCGATCTTGGTAACCACGTCGTCCGCGTCGCGTATGGCCTGCAGAGCCGCCTTCGTCCTGCTGTCGCGGGCCATCCGCTCCTGATGTTCGAGGACCGCCCTGCAGCCGGCCGCGCCCAGACCAAGTCCCAACTCGCGGTCGATCAGGCGGAGCATGGGCTCGGGCTCCAGGGGGACACGAACCTTGATCGTGATGCCCTGCCGCACCGCGTCCAGGGGGCGGGACTTCGCGGCGTTCTGGGTCCGGGTCACCTCCTCCAGCTCGGTGCACCGCTGCACCATCGTGTTCCGGTTGCCGCTGTTCAGCCGCTGCCGCAGGGCGGGGTACAGCTCAGCGAGCGGAACCGGGTCCCCGGCCGGAACCTCTCGGGTCTCCAGGGTGATGGATTCGGCGTAGCGCTTCATGCCCCACTTCTCGACCATCAGCTCAGCGTCCTCGGCGGTCGCTACGAGCAGGGCGGGAAGCTGTTCCGCGCGCAATGCCCGGTACTCGGTCGTGCCGACCGCGACGGTGATCTCGTCGTCGGGGCGAGCGTCCCAGGTCTCGCCGGTCCGGCAGCGGGTCAGCGCGTCTTCGGGGAAGTCCGCTCCGAAGCGGGTGAGCATCACGTAGGTGTTGCCGACGAAGGTGTCGTCCTCGCTGCGGGTCACCTCGGAGAGAAGGGTCTCCCAGCGTTCGGCGGGCACGTCGTCGACCGTGGTGGGCAGGCGCAGTTTGCGGGCCTTCTCCGGGGAGATGTCGGCGACCGGCAGCACGTCGCGATAGGCGGCGAGCTGGGGGCCGACCGCTTCGGTCAGCGGCTTGACGCCCTGGGAGGTGGAGACGGTTCCGTACTTCCTGAGCATCCAGCGGATCGGCGACATCACCGCCTGGCGGGTGCTCGACTGCGCGCCGATCTGGCACGTCCAGTTGTCCACCACGGCGTCGTCCGGCAACACCTTCAGGAAGGCGGCGCGGGACTCCTCCGAGAGCGACCGGAAGAAGTGCAGCGGACCGCCGATCGCGGATCCCTCCACCTTCATGCGGTTGAGGGCAGGACGGGGGGTCCGCTGGTCTAGGCGCTTCAAATAGGCGGCGTGGACCGCTTCCCGATACTCCTCGAACCAGGCCTCGCCCTCCGGGCGCACCGAGGTCGAGGGCCGTTCGCGCAGGCCGATCTCGCGGAAGAAGGCGAGGTCGTCGGAGTGGAACCGCATGTCCACTGCGATGCTCGGATCGCGTCCCGCCTCCACCACCGCACCCGGCAGCATGCAGTCGCGCACCGGGCGGAACCCACCGTCCGCTGTTCGCACGCGGAGCGTCTCGCGGGCGTTCCGCACGTGTTCGAGCACCGTGTGGGTCAGTCGGCGTCCGCCTGCCTGACGGAACAGGTCCCAGAACCGCTCCCATTCGGCGCCTCCGTAACCTGCGAACCCTTGGTCGAGCACACTGATGAACCGGCCCTCGACGTCCGCCTCGCGTATGCCCAGGAGGTTGAGCGCGGCGAAGAGTTCCGGTTTCCTCGCGATCTCTCCGACCACGTACACCAGGGATTCCCGCAGCCCGTCCTCGTCCGTACGGCGGAAGACCTGTCCGGGGACAGGGGGGACGAGGCCGTGCTCCTCGGTGAGTACGATCTTCGCCCTGCGAGCCTCCTCGGCGTGCGGCGACCCGGCTGCGACCATGTCGGCGACGATCCGGATCGCCGTGGCGGACGCCTGGGCGGTGCCGCACTCGACCAGTGCCTCCAGCCATTCACGCACGTCGGCGCGCTTGTGCCCGGCCGCGCCGAGAATGTGCTCGACTTTGCCCGATCGCAGCGTGTCCGCCTCGGCGTTCGGGTGCAGCCAGTTCGACGGGCGACAGGGGGACTCGTGCCACATCCGCAGCCAGCCGGCATTGCGTTCCTTGTCGAGACGCGGAGGGACCCGCAGCTCGGCCGGGACGCGCAGCACACCCTCCTGATCCGGCAGCGACGGTCGGACCGCCGCCCGTTCCCAGATCTCCCGGGTCAGGAACTCGTCGGCCCAGCTGATGGCCTCCTTGACACGACCGGGTAGCAGTGGCAGGTACGCGGCTGGATCTTCGGCGGGAGCCAGACGGGGGAGGGAGTCGACGACCAGTGCCGCCGAGACCCTGACCATCTCCTCGTTGAATGCGGAGGAGTCGAGAAGGTTCTGTCGGTCCTCGTTGGTCTTCCAAGCGCCGTTGAGGATGCCGCTCAAAGACATCTCGTACTTGGTCGGGAAGAAGGACCAGAAGCGACCTCGCCCCCGCGACTGCGGACTGACGTGAAGCCCGCTCTTCTCGTCCTTCTCCAATGCGGGTACCGCCCAGGCGATGTCCAGGGTGGTCCGGTCGTGCAGTTCGCCGGCGTCGGCTCTGGCAACCGGACCTGGCTCGTGCGCGGTGGAGAAGACCCGCCAACCGGCGCTGACAGTCGGCCGCCCGGTCCGCACCTCCACGACGGTGCGCAGGTCTCCGTCCTGTTCGGTGGTCAGCACGCGGCGAACGAACGAGCGGGGTCGACGGTCCTCCAGGACGACCTTCGCCACATGCGGAGAAAGGAGCTGGAACCCGAGGGGGAACTCCTCGCGAGCTGATCCTGCAACCGTCCGTCCGCCGTGCATGTCCAGGGCCAACCTGCCGGCGGCGCCGTCGAGCAGCGGGAGGCGGACGACGGTCGTCGCCCAGCCCAGCAACTCGTCGAGAACAGGATCTTCGGCCCGCTCGGTGTCGACATCGAGGGGCCGTGCCATACGCAACACCGGTGCCTCGAACCGCTCGCCCAGGCGCTCCCGCACCCCGGGCACCGAACTGATCTTCTCCAGTGCCCATTCGCGATCGAATCCGAAGGAGCCGGAGCTGCTGAAGAACTGCGGAGTGTCGGTGACGACCAGAACGGATTTCAAACCCACGCCGAAACGGCCGATCTGGCCACCACGCTTGCGCGACATGCTCATTCGGAGGATGGTTTCCGCGCCTTCGGCGGTCACCGGCTCGCCCTCGTTCGCGCAGTAGAGATGCGTGTCGGTGAGGACGACCTGGACAGAGCCACCGGGCTGGGCGGCGATTTCGTCGGCAGCGTTCTGTACGAGTTCGAAGAGCTGACGGTCGCCGTAGCCGCCCTGGGTGATGCGGCGTTCTCCGTTGGCGTGTTCCGGCACCAGACCGGGGTCGACCTCGTAGGTCTGCAGGACGCGAGAGGACTGCTCGATGACGGTGCGAATGACCGGCTGCGGGGAATTGGGCATTGCTGCTTCACGGCTCCTGCGACGGGCGGCATGACTTGAAGAGGGCGACGGAGCCGACCGCGGAGCGGTCCAAGCTGCTTGACCTGTGGTGATGCAAGTTCGATGGTTGCCTGGAGGGGTCAGTCGTCGGCACCGGGGAATCCGCGACTGTGGTCGAAGAGCTCGCCAAATTCCTCGATCGTCATACCGAACGAGTCGAGAATCTGCTTTCTTTCCGTGTCGGAACTGGCTAAAGAGAGCAGCAAGGACGTGGAGTGAATTTCGCGCAGCGAATGAGGGATGCAGTGGTAGGGAGAGTCCGACTCTCCGGGAGGCTCTTCCACGGAATTTTTCGCGTCCTCCAGTTCTTGTCGACGATCTCCCCGCACCAGCAGCAGCGACGGGGGCATAGAAACGCATGTGGGCATAAGTCACCCGTTGTCATAGGGGAGTTCCCGGGGGAGGCGGACACTGCCGTCGTGGCGACCCTAGTGGGCGTCACCCGTTCGCGTCACCCCCAATTCCCCTTCCGTTTAACGGAGTTGACGCCGCCGTTTCGCCGGTGGTGTTCACGCGAGGCGGCACCAGATCCAGATACTAATCGGACATATTTGACAAGTTGGACGGTTGACCCTCAGAGGGGTGATCGGGCTTGCGTCAAGCCCCAGTTGACGCATCGCTTGATGTCAAATTAGCCTGCGCATAACTGCGGGCACAACGGCGAACGCCGAAGAGTGGGAGGCCATATGGAGGTCGGCGAGGAGTTCGGGCCCTGGCTGTCCCGGCAGCTCAAGATCGCGGGCAAGACGCAGGCGGAGCTGGCCGATGAGTTGGGGCTGACCCGGGCCGCGGTCTCGGCGTGGATCACCAAGCGCTCCGTCCCGCGTCCGACCGTCATGGGGGAGATCGCCAAGGCGCTCGGTACGGATCTGGGCACCGTGCACACCCGTACCACCGACACCCAGGCGGGCCTCCCGGTCACCTGGTACCACCGACCGGGATACCAGGACGGAGGGCGCGACGGCGGGAACGCGGCGGCCTTCGCCTTCGACGCGGACGTCCAGGTGCTCGCTCGGGAGACCTGTCAGAACAGTCTCGACGAGCGACTCGCGGAGAACGGCCGTCCGGTCCGCGTGCGGTACACCATCCATGAGCTCACCGGTGAGAAGCTGGATGCGTTCCGTGCCGCCCTCCTCTGGGACGACCTTCAGCCCCACTACTCCGCGGTCTCCGAATCCGCCGCCGACCAGAAGGTGGGGCGCGTCGTGGACGCCGGCGTGCGCGACATGTTCGAGAAGGGCCGCCTGATCCTTCTGCGGATCGACGACTACAACGCTTCTGGCCTCACCGGTGACGACTATGACGATGGCAAATTCGCAGCCGTCGTCCGCAGGCAGTTGGAGAGTCTCAAGTCGGGCCGAGGCGCGGGCGGTTCCTACGGTCTCGGCAAGGCGACTCTCTGGGCTACCAGCGCGCTCGGCCTGGTGCTGATCAACTCCACGCTCTCCGTCCCTCACGAGGGTCGTACCGAGCGTCGTGTGATCGGGCGACTCGAACTGCCTTGGCGTGCGGTCGACGGCAACTCGTATGCCGGCCCCGCCTGGCTGGGCCGCCCCGACCCCGAGACACCCGGCGCGGAAGTGGTCCGCTCCTGGTGGGCGGACGAGGAGACGCTGGATCGTCTTCACCTCACCCGCGACAGCGACGAGCCGGGCACGTCCTTCCTCATCGTCGGTGCCCATGACGTGGCGAGTCTCGAACAGGGCAAGTCGGAATCCGCCGACGACGAGAACGGCAGCGACGACGGTACCCGCGACATCAATGCCATGCACCGACGCTTGGTCGACGCTCTGAGCCGGGATTTTTGGGCGGCGATGACCGGAGGCGGCAGCAGGCTTCCGCTGCTGGAGACCTGGGTCCGCACGATGCGCAACGGCGAGATCATCGAGGACGAGAAGGTCGATCCCGTCGACAAACAGCCCTCGCGCACCCGGGCGCTGCGCGCCTTCTACGAGGGGACGACGGTGGACCGGCTCACCGAGGCCGGGCAGGTGGCGCTCCGCACGGTTCCCCTGCGGCTGCCCTTGTCCGGAGGGCGCACCGGCACGCTGGGCACACACTCGGGAGTTCTCCTGGTCACGACGGCGGAGGACGACGACGGCGTGCCCAACCAGGTCCACTCGCTGCGCGGCAGCAGGATGACCATCAAGAAGGCCGCCGTCTCCGGGCTGCCGCTGGGCGTCAATCCGTTCCAGGCGGTTCTCCTGGTGGGACGGGCAGCCGGAGAGTCGTCACCCTTCGCCGAGGAAGCCGAGGAGTTCCTGCGAGCCGCCGAACCGCCCGAGCACGACCGTTGGGGGCAGACCGAGGAGCTAACGCTCCGTTGGTCGCACAGCGCGCACCACCGCTTCGCCAGGCTGACCACCGAGGTCAACGCCGCCGTGAAGGAACTGGTCGTTCGACCGAAGAGTGCCGGGGCGCAGGACAGTGCCAAGCTGCGAAAGAAGCTCACGGTATCTCGCAAGAGCACCGCTCCCAAGCGGATCGCGGGGCCGGTGCTGCCGGAACTGGACGAACTGGATGCGGAGATCGGTGCCGGTGGGGAATGGCGGATCACGGCGGAGGTGAAGCTGCCGCGGGTGGACGACTTGCCCGCCATGAGGCCGGTGGTGCTCCTCGACGTCCGGTCGGGTAGCCGTCCCAAGCTCGACTGGGCGGAACTCGTCGCTGTCGAGGGCTGTGAGGTCGAGGGCGGCCTCCTCCGCTTCACGCCGCGCGCACGGCGCGCCGTCTTCCGTGGCTCCACCGACGCCACGAGCCACCCGGTCCGTACCGAACTCACGCGGCTCGTCCTTGAACTTCGAGCCGGTACGGGGAGCGAGGCATGAAGTTCTATCCGTACAAGCGACTCAACCGCCCGATCACCTTGAGGGTGACCTCGGCCTCCCTCAAGTTGCCCAACGGCACCCGCGATCACCTCGACACCTCGGCCTACTCCATCCCTCAACGGACCGTCGCCCTGGGCGTGGCACAGCACGAGGACTGGGTGTCGGCGAGGCTCGGCCTGTCCGCCACCCTGCCGCCCGGCGCCACCGACCCGGAGGGCCCGTGGAACGATCTGCGGGTCCTGGCGGTCCTCACCGACGGCGACACCAATGTGCGTACCACCGTCGACATGCGCCAGGACGCTCCTGGGAGCAAGGAGTGGTCCGGTGAGATCGAGGTGCTGCGCGACGACCATGCGGGTCGTGCCTCGTTGGCCGTTCATGCGGTCGCCACGGTCGACGATGTGCCCGGTCGGTCGATCGCCGAGACCGACAGCGACTGGACCGTCGACCTGACCGCTGAAGAGCCGCTCGGTGGCCTGCGACTGGACGTGAAGCAGGCGAGCTTCTCCAGGAGCGCGCGGGAATGGTTGCGTCCCTACGCCGACGCGCCCTGGGTCGTCGATGCCTCGGGCCGGTTGCCCTTGGTGATGGTCAACACGGACGTCGAGGGGTTCTCCGATCTCCTCGGTGGTGAGAGCGCCGGGATCGAGAACAAAGTCCACGAGTTGCTGCTGTCCCAGATGGCCACCGATGTATGGACGGCGGTGTTCCACAGCGCTGTCGGAGACTTGGAGATCGAGCCCGACGGCTCCCCGGTCTTTCCCACCGACTGGCGGGGAGAAGTGCTGAGGGAGATGCTCCCTGACGTCGTGCCCGGCCTTCACGTCGAGGAAGCACTCCGCGAAGTCCATCGGCGTCGGACGGGCGATTCTGGATGGGTCGAGCTTCAGACCCGTGTCCACTACGCCGCCGTGCGCCGCGCCGGTGCCGGCAAGGCGCTCGCCAACATCCTGCGCACGTTGCAGCAGATGAACCGAGAGGACAGCGCGTGATCGAGAAACCGCACCACCTGCCCGAGCGGCTCGGCCTGCTCTCTGCGACGGCCGCGGATCACTTCCTCACCGATGACCTCGTCAAGGGCGTTCAGGGTCACGGAGGCGTCGACCTGGCCGGAGTCGTCGAGCCTCTGCCGGAGGACGACGCCCGGTGGGCGGTAGAACCTCTCAGAGACCTCGTGGACGACGCGAAGTACCAGTTCAAGGACAACCGGACGGACGCCGACGGCTGGTTGGCGCCTCGGCTCCACGCCACGCTGCGTCTGACCCGACGGGAAGCGGCGGACAGGAGTATCTGGAACCATCTGGCCCTGGCTGTCGCACCGGACTACGTGGCCTTCCGGCATCCCCCTGCGCCCACACGTGACGGCGGTGCGCCGCGTATCAACAGGGACCGCTTCAAAGGCGCGCCGGATCGCCAGTGCTTCTCACGACTGTGGTGGCTGGCCGAGATGTTCCGTAACGCGGGCGACTACGCACCGGTGGTGACGGCTTGCTCCAACCAGGACCTCGTTCACAACGCGCTGCGCATGGACCTGATCGATCACCGACCGACAGCACAGGCGTTGGTGCGGACGTTGGAGCGAAAGGTTGCCGGTACCGGACGTGAGATCAACGGCCTCATGGCGGCCATCAACACCGCCGGCGCCACCCTGGTCTACGACGCACTCGCCCCGGACGAACCGCGTGAACCCGGAGCGCTCCGCCGTTGGATCGAAGAGGCCGAGTCCGCGCCCCCGGTGCCGCGCCACGACCTGCCCACCGGGCCCGACGAGGAACCGGTCCCCGAGGCGTCGGTGATGGCTCTCACCGAGTACTTCGCCGAACTCTTCGAGACGGCCCCGGTCAGAGGTCGGGCAATCGGGGACTGACCTTACTCGACCGACATCTTCTTGCGCGGGCGCGAGGAAGGCGGCGGCACCTGGTCTTTGGCGCGCGGGCACCTGTCCGTGCACGTGTCCGCGTCCCCGCAGCCGTGGCTGCGCAGCTTGGCTCGTTGTTCCTCCGTGGCCGCCGGCCACGGCTCTCGCAGGACCTCGATGTCGGGTGCGGGAAGACCGAGCGCAGCGCTCAGCAGGTGCATACCGAACGCGGGTGGCACGGCGTTGCCGACCTGTTGGGCCTGCGCCGTACCGGACCACGGATAGTCCGGCGGGAAGCTCTGAAGGATCCCCGCCTCGTTCATGCTGAAACGCGCACCTTCGTGGACGACGTTCTCGTCAAGGTGCTCGAAGACCACGGAGCGGGAGATGCGACCGGTGACGGTGGCGGCGGGCTGCTGGTCGGTCCGCACCCCGCGCCGTCCCGGGTTCCCGGAGCTGCCGTAGTTCGAGCGGACCAGAAAGGGCTTGGCTCGCCCCCTGTGGGTGCCCACGGGTTCGCGGAGCACATCACCCATCGACCTCCACCGCTTCTTGGGCTCGTCGTCGCTCGCGCGGTGCTCGTGCGACTTCTGCGCGCTGTCGTCGTACAAGGTCGGTTGATGGGTCCGGCTCTCGACCGGGGCGTTCCCCCGGTTCCACTCCTTCGGCTCGTAGGCGCGGTGGGTCGCCTCGGGCAGTGAGGGGTCACCGAGTCCCACACGCCGAGCGATCAGCACCGCGCGGGATCGCGTCTGAGGCACTCCGTACCTCTCGGTGGCAAGGACACCGAAGACGACCTCGTACTTGGTGCCGTCGGGCAGACCCTTGTTCGTCAGCGCCTTGGCGTAGTGTTCCCAGACCGGGAGGACCGTGGGCACCTGTTCCAGGACGATGACGTCGTACGGGCGGTTGCCCCGGTTCGGACTCCTGGTCGCCTGGATGGCGTAGCGGAGAGGCTCGAGAACCAGGGCGGTCCGCTGGTCGTTGCTGAACCTCTTTAGATCTCTGTCGATCTCCTCGTCGGATTCGCCCGCCACGAGCTGATCGATGTACCGCTTGACGGTTTCCAGAGCGTCTCGGCCGGCGCCGTGCCCCGCCACCGAGTAGGTCTGGCACGGAGGTCCGCCTGCGAGCACATTGATCTCCGGCGGCAGCGACTCGAAGGCATCCCGGCGCACCGCGCTCACATCGGCGTGGAGAGTGTCCAGTCCGGCCGCGTAGCGGGTCAGACAGGCACTCTTGTCCCACTCGATGCCGAAGCACGGGATGTCGAGTTTATGCCCGGCGACGTCCAGTCCTCCAGGTCCCGCGAAGAGATCCAGGACGAAGGGTCTGTCGAGGATGAACGGGTAGGGCGCCGTGCTGGTCATGGGGCTGAAGTCTAGCCGGCGGAGAAGATCACTGGATCACTGTTCAGCGCTTCGACGACGGCTCGCCCGAGTGCCTTTCCGACAGGGAGCGGCGTCGCGTGGCCGACTTGACGGTACCGGGCGGTCTTCAACCCGCTGATCTGCCATGACGCGGGGAACCCTTGCAGCAGCGCCGCCTGTTCGACCGTGAGCTTCACCATATTGTCTCTGCCGAGTCCGGGATCCCAGATGAAGTCCGGGCCCGGGGCGCTGTCACCCACGGTATGCGCGTTCACACCCATCGTCGCCCACTTCGCCTTCGCTCTGCTGGGCCCGAGGTCGGGGCCGCCCCGGTTCTTCGATCCGCCCACCAGCGTCGGGGCCGGCTGATCGGCCTGGGCGGCCCAGAGGGCGGCGCCCGTCCAACCACGGGCGCCCATGGATGGTCCCAGGGCGGCACCGACGGTCACTGGTTCCCGCACGGTGGGCACAGGCGGCCGGAACGCTCCGGCCCACTCTCGTTGGACAGCCACCAGAACACCGTGCCTGCGGCTCTGCGGTACGCCGAAGTCGACGGCGTTCATGACGAACCAGCTGAGCGCGTATTCCAAGTGATCCAGTTCGGCGTGGACGAAGTCACGGAACGGTTGGTGGATCTCGGCGTGGACGAGTTCTGGCACGTTCTCGATGAGTACCGCGCGTGGTCGGATCGCATGAACGAGATATACGGCCGCTTTCAGCAGCCGCTCCTCCAGGCCGGTGTCGACGCGTCGGGCAGTCGCGCTGGATCTCACTCGGGGCAGTCCCGCCGCCAGGACGTCGACGTCGAGACTGACGGGGTGCTCGGCCGGATCGAAGTCCAACAAGTCGGTGTGGAGAACATTCCAGCGTGGCCGGTTGGTCTGCAGGGTCGTGACGGACAGCTCGTCATTGTCCAGCAGCAGACGTGGCTCGAATCCTGCTTGCTCCAGGCCGAGAGCGAGACCGCCCGCCCCTGAGCACACGTCCACCAAGGTCAGTCCCCCCACACTTTGCTCCTCCTCGAACGTTCTGCCAGACGCTGCTCCACAGCCGCTGCCACTCGCGCGGCCACTTCCTCGGGTGCGTCGTGCTCCCAGAACCGCAACACCAGCCATCCCTGGGCGGTCAGGTGCTCCGTCGTCTCGCGATCACGAGCCATGTTCCGATCCAGCTTCTTGCGCCACCACTCTGCGTTTGCCCTCGGCTGCGTGGCGTGCTGTGGGCATCCGTGCCAGAAGCACCCGTCGATCAGCACGGCCACACGGGCTCGAGTGAAGGCCACGTCGACGCGCCGCCGCTTCATACCGGGAACGGGATACTCCACCCGGTAGCGCAGACCCGCCGCGTGCAGCAGGCGCCGCACGGCCAACTCGGCGCTCGTGTCCTTGCTGGCCTGGCGGGACATGCGTGCTGAGACGCCGGGGGATGATGGAGTCATGTCCATGCTGTCGCGCCTCAGGAACGTGGGTCGGCTCGGTCGATGACGACCGCATCCTGCCGGCTCGAGTCGATCGCACGAAACCGGATCAATGGCTGGTCGAATCGCCTCGACGACTTCGGTGCGACGAAAGAGAAGGCAATGACGAGGTCCCCGGGGTCCATCGTCCCGTCGCGCCGGAGCCGAGGCTCGGACTCGACAACCGGGTAGAGCAGGAGCGCTCCTCGGCGCGGGCGGACATACTGCTCGAGAGGCGTATTCCCGGCCCTGTCGATGGCGCCCGCGATGCGCAGGGCGGCAGCGCGGTGCTTGGGCTCGCTCAACGCGCCGAAGAGCGAGCCCCGTCGGCGGCTACGGCGGGCAGGAGTGAACACGCCATCCCCCAGGATGCGGACCTCAGCGCGCCTGGCGGAGGTCTGCAACGGGGTGATCACGAGCCAGTCGTCGATCGTCGCCTGCTCCTGCCGTGCCCCCGACAGGAACGCCAGATGCGGTGCGAACTGGCTCGGGATCGACCACCGTAGGTCGTGCAGCACCTTGGTGAGGGTCTCGTGCGACACGGTTCCTACACGTGCCTCGTAGGCGGGGGCGTCCCCGACAGACAGACTCACCGGGTCATGACCCAGTGCGGCGAACACGGGCTTCCAGCAGTCGACGTTGTGGGCCAGCTCGGCTCGGGTCTCCGGGTAGGCGGTCGGCTCCACCCAGGTGCCCGGCGACCGGATCTCCACCAGCTCCGCGTTGAACATCTTGTTGCGGGCCGAGGGCCGGATCCACGGAAGATGCTGGGCCACGAGGGGAGGCACCTGCGCCGGGGTGAGCTGGGGCTTTCCGTCGACGACCTCGGCGTACTGCGCCAGCTGCTCGCGGAACGTCTCCTCGTCCCGGCAGATCGCCTCGTACGCCTCGTACAGATCGGCGTATCTGCTGGGGCCGAAGGGCTCCTCGCGGCCGATGTACAGGCGGACCAGGTCCCGGTAGCCAGGCCGGAAGCCGAACCAGCGGCCCATCTGCATCAGGGTGTCGGCCTGCTGCGTGGTGCGTCGGTAGTAGGTGACCGTCAGGCCTTCCACGGTGAAGCCCCGGGACAGCTTCGTCCCGCCGACGAGGATCTTCCAGATGTGCGGGGTGCGGTCGAAGTCGAGGTCCAGCTGGTCGAAGTAGCGGTCCGAGTCGCCGTTCACGATGATGACCGGCTGGCCTCCAGAGCCGATGAGTTGGCGCGCGGCGTTCACGAACGGGCGGAGTTCTTCGTACGACGCCGGCGCGGGAAGGTCCGCCGCACGCGCCTCGCTCACCGGGGCGAAGTCCGATTGCCACAGCGCGGCGAGCCGTGCGTGGCCTGCGGCCGAACTGTAGCCCGCCTGGTGCCACATGGAGTTGATGAGCAGCGCCAGGTCCGCGTGATCGTCTTTCCGTACGGACTGGTGCACGAGCATCGTGTGGTGCCGGAACGGGCCGTCGGGCACTCCGTGGTCGCCGCGGTACAGCTTCAGCGCGCCCGAGAGGACGAAGGCGTCCAGAGCTTCCTGGAGACGGTCACCCGTGGACTCGTAGATGTCCCGGACGTGGGTCCTCTCCTGGGAGTTGGCGTACGTGCGTTCTTCTCGCGGTACGGCCGAGTCCAGGTCGTGGAAGTCCTGTGCCCCCATGTAACCCGCCGGACGGGGCAGGGAGATCAGGAAGTCGCTGGGGAAGAGGCCCTCGTCGTCACCGGGGTCGATGAAGACGTTGGCGAAGGGGGTGGCGGTGTAGCCCACGTACTGGGCGCGAGGCAGAAGGGTCAGGAGCTGGGAGATGAGCCCGTTGATCGCCGTCCGCTCCGTGCTGCCCTGCTCCCACTTCTTGGGGTCCAGGGTGTTGACGGAAGCCTGGTCGGACTCGTCGTCGATGACCAGGGCGGGCAGTTCGCCCAGGAGCCCGTGGATCTGCTTGAGGTCCTTGACCAGTTTCGTCAGAACCGACTTGTTCTTCTTCACCACCAGGACGCGTGCCGCCGCGTGGTGCAGGTTCGCGGGGTCATGGAGCGGGCGGGTGGGCTCGCGCTTCTCGAACTCCAGCGCCCTGATGCCCTGGGCCAGGCTCTTGTAATCGTTGTCGCGTGTCGTCAGCCGCTCGACGTCGAACGCGCCCAGAGCGGACGGACGGCCGCCGTGCCGTACGAACTCGGGCCAGTCCTCGTCATCGCCCACGTAGTCGATGCCCACGAGCGAGTCCAAATCCGTGACGTCGGCCCCGCGCAGGATGTTTTCCTGCCCGATGAGTTCCATGTCGATCCGGCGCTGGGTCTGGCCGCGCAGCAGGTTTAGCGTGCCGCCGAGCACGATGACGAGGCGGTAGCCGGCGTCGATCGCCTTGGCGGCGACACCGGTGAAGTTCGCCGTCTTGCCTGACTGCACGTACCCGACGACCAGGCCCTTGGCCTGGCGGGCTGCCGGCTGCTCCGGGTCCGTCAGGCGCTCCACGACCGCTCGGCTTGCCTCGTGCAGGCTTGCGATCGCGGCGTCCGGCCAGCCCTTGTCCCGGAGCTTCCGCTCGTACGACGTCCAGTAGAAGGAGTGGGCTGCGGCTCGCTCAGGCGTGTACCACGGCGTGAAGTCCCGGGTGATCACGGTGGGTCCTGGAACCTTGGCCACCGGAACCGCGCTGTCCAGGGCCTTCCGCAGGTCGCTTCCGAACCGGAGACGGTCGTACACGGCCGTGCGCCGCTCGTCGGTGCGGGCCGGAACCGTGAGTGCCCACTGAGGATCTTCGGCGAAGTCCCAGGCCGTCAGATGACGGCTCCAGAGAGCCGTCAGCGCCTCGTCACCGCCTGCGAGGTAGGTGTGGAACAGCTCCTCGCCCAGGTCCGCGTCCGGATAGTCCTCGTCAGCGGCCAGGGCCGCCCAGCGCGCGAAGTGCCGGGGGCCGTTCACCATGCCCGCCAGCGCGGAGGTGTGTATCTCAACGAGTGCCGTGGGCGTGGTGTCGCTCATGTGAGTCCTCAGTCAGGGAGCAGAGATGAATCCGTTAAGGCTGCCGCGTTGCTGCCTGTCAAGGGAGCACCTGACTACGCCTCTCACGCTGCGCTTCCGCCGAGGCAAGGAGGATGGTGTTCCAGTAGTCCACCCGGTCCTGCCGCCCACGCTCCCAGCGTCCCAGCCCGAAGCAGTCTTCAAGGAGGAGGTACAGCAGGGTCTTGGTGACGGGTGCGTCGTTCGCACCGCCGCGTCTTCCGTCGTTGAAGTCGTCGCGGTAGGTCTTGTTGAGGATGACGGTGTTGCCTTCACGGTCCAGCCCGAAGAACTGATCGGGCGGAAGCGAGCCCCAGATGAAGCTGATCGGCTCTTCTCCCGGCTTCTCGGGCAGTTCTTCCTTGATGACTCGCTTGATTTTCGGGTCGATACCCTTCCCCGGAGGGGTGACCGGCTTTCGGACGGTCTCAGTGCGCCTGGCCCCGTCCCGGTACGCGGCTTCCGCGTCGGCCAGGTAGCCGTGGAAGGTGTGTCCGCTGGAGTCCACCGCATGCTCCACGCCGAGCGTGAAGGCGGGCGTGACGGTCACACTTTCCTTCTTCACATCCAGACTCAGAACGCCATTGTCGCCCGGAGGGAGATCGACCGCGACCCGAGCGAGCACGTGATGCCCCTCCGGGTTCCGCAGGTTGTTCCAGCCTCCGGCCTGTACGAGGCGGTCGTTCCGGTAGAAGTAGAAGCCCTGCCGCTCGGTGAGCGCGCCGATCTGACGGAAGCCCGCCTGCTTCGACTTGGCGGGCCAGATGTGCGCGGTCAGCCGCACCTCGCCCAGGCCTTCCACGGGGGCCGTGAACGTCCGCGGGTAGCCCGCCTTGCCCGGCACCTTGTAGCCGAAGGGATCGAGGGCCTCCACGGCGATGTGATCCACTTCCTCGCCGATGCCCAGCTCGCCGCTGCTCACGTCCCACACCGCGATGTCGAGATTCAGGCCGCCCTGAAGGTAGCGGTGGAGATAGAGGCCGAGGTGGGTCTCCAGCCGGGAGATCGCCTTGGACAGGAACTGGTCGCTCTGGCCGCGGGCCACTGTCTCGAACGCGCGGACCTGGTCCCACCGCACGACGGTCCCGTGCCACTCGATGATTCCGTCGTAGCGGTCCACGAGATCCTGCGCGTACCGGGGGTCGACGGTGTCGCAGCGGAAGCTGTCCTCGATGCCTTCGGCGGTGAGCCGGCGCCCTGCCGCCCGGCTTCGCTTGGTGCGGCTGACCACGGTGAGGGAGGAGGCGTGGGACAGCGAAGCGGCCTTGAGCCCCGTGCCGTACATGCCCAAGGCCCCGTCGCCGTAGTCGCGTCGGCGGCCCACCGTCATCGCGGCGTCCAGTCCCGCGTCGTCCATGCCGTGACCGTTGTCGATGATCAGCAGGGTGAGGATCCGGCCGGCGTCACGCAGGAAGTGCACGACGATCTTGTCGGCGCCGGCGTCGATGGAGTTGTCGATGAGGTCCGCGACGGCGACCTCGAAGCCGTAACCCTGGTTGGTCAGCGCCCGGCCGTAGCCCGCGTCGGGCGGCAGGTGCGTGCTGCCGGTCGTCGGGACGTCGTACTGCCATTCGGCGCCGGACTCGTAGGGCATGTTTCCTCAAGTGCACAGGTCAGGGCGTGCTCCGCAACTAGCAGCCCTATACAACGGTCGTCATGTGACCGTACTGCAAAGGTTGGACATAGCGGGAGGTGGATGCCGAACTTGGAGGCGCAAAGTCCCTGTGTTCGGGGGACGTTAAGTCACCCCGATCCTGGTATGTCCTGCTTTCTGCGCGTCAGGCGGGCCGCCCGCTTCTGACCATCGCCACGAGGAAGCGAGCGGGCGGCCTGGAGGGAACGGTGGGTGAGGCGCCTGAGTGGATCACGCCCCGTGGCAGATCTCGTAGCTATCCGGCGATCCGCACCAGCACACAGCCCCCCGCTGTGGCGGCCAGGCCACCGCTCGCCCCCGGGCCGCCAGGGTCGTCGCGTACTGCGGGAGCAGGGTGGGGTCGGACGGGGTGGAGCCCTCCGAGGCCGCGAAGGCTTCGTAGGAGGGGACTGTGCCCGTCACGATGCCCAGGTTGGGGGTGCCGGAGGTGGCGAGTTCTCGGAGGGAGGACTCTATGGTCGACAGGTGGGTCTCGTGGGAGGGGTACTCCGTGGCGAGGGTGGGGTAGGCCGCCAGGAGTTCGGCGAGTTCGCCCGCCGGCCAGTGGAGGACCGCTACCGGGAAGGGGCGGGAGAGGGCCTCTCGGTAGGCGCCCAGTTCCGCGCGGAGGCGGGAGATCTCGGCCAGGAGTTCCGCCGGGTTCTCGGAGCCGAGGGACCAGACGCGTTTGGGGTCGTGGAGTTCGTCCAGGCTGACCGGGGACGTGTGGAGGGTGTCCGCGAGGGTGTCCCAGTCGTCGTGGGTCAGGCCCAGCATGCGGCGGACGCGGTGGCGGCCGTAGAGGAGGGGGTGGGTCGCGTGCGGGGGTTCCGTCGAGTCGGGGAGGAGCAGGCGGGCGGCCTGGGTGAACGTCTCCTCCGCCGCCTCCAACTCGTCGTGGGACTCCAGGGCCTCGGCGATGATCACCCAGGGGGCGGGGTCGGCCGGGGTGGTGGCGCGCAGGCCGTCGATGATCGCCCGGGCCTCGGCCTCGTGGCCGTACTCCCAGAGGTTGGACGCCTTCAGGGCGCGGACCAGGGACGGGCTGTCCAGGGAGTCGGCGGACAGCAGCAGGCGGTCGTAGAGCGCGGTCGCGGCGGGGCGGTCGCCGGACAGTTCCAGGTGGGCCGCGGCGCGCAGGAGGAGGGTCTCGGCGTCCTCGGGGTAGAGGCCGGCGGTCCGCTCCAGGCGTGCCGCTTCCGCGGTGTGGTCGACGTTCTCGGCGGGCGTGTCGGGGCGCATGGGTGACACCGTACTGCCGGGCGCCCGGATTGGTGAGGCCGGTGCAGGTCAGGGAAGGGGGGACGGGGGAGTGTGGGGTGCCCGTTCGAGGGCGCGGGCCCCAGCCGCTATCTTCGGTCCGGCATCGATCGGGTGGAGTCGGCATGCGGAAGACGGCGGGTGGGCTCGTCCCGGAGGCAGGGGCAGGGGCAGGGGCCGGGGACGAGGCGGCGGACCGCGCGGCCGGCGACAGTGGTGTCGAGGGTGCGGACGGTGTGGTGCGCGAACTGCCCCGGCACTGGGCGCTGCTGCTGATCGGCGCGGCCGTCGTGCCCGGTATGCTCCTTTTTGTCCTGGGGCGTTGGGGGGACGCCCCCGCGATGCAGGCTTGGCGGACGGTGTGTCTGGCCATCACCGTGCAGGCCACGCCCTTCCTGCTGCTCGGCACCGTGCTGTCCGGCGCCATCAACGCCTTCGTTCCGGAGCGGGTGTTCACCCGGTTGCTGCCACGGCGGGCCGGGCTCGCGGTGCCGGTCGCCGGGGTCGCGGGCGTGGTGCTGCCCGGCTGCGAGTGCGCCTCGGTGCCCGTGGCGAACAGCCTGATCGGGCGCGGCGTGCCGCCGGCCGCCGCCTTCGCGTTCCTGCTGTCCGCGCCGGCCGTCAACCCGGTCGTGCTCACCGCGACCGCCATCGCCTTCCCCGGCCATCCGGAGATGGTGCTCGCCCGGCTCGCCGCCTCGCTCCTCACCGCCGTCGTCATGGGGTGGCTGTGGCTCTGCTTCGGCCGGGCGAAGTGGCTGCGGCCGGCGGTACGGCACACCGGACACCAGCACGGGCGCAGCCGCTGGGAGGAGTTCCGGCTCGGCTTCCAGCACGACTTCCTGCAGACCGCCGGGTTCCTCGTCCTCGGCGCCATGGCGGCGGCCACCTTCAACGTGGCCGTCCCGAGGTCCGTGCTCGACACCTTCGCCGGGGCGCCCTGGCTGTCCATCGCGTTCCTGGCCGCGCTCGCCATCCTGCTCGCCGTCTGCTCCGAGGCCGACGCGTTCCTCGCCGCGTCCCTCACCGGGTTCTCGCCGGCCGCCCGGCTGGCGTTCATGGTGGTGGGGCCGATGGTCGACCTGAAGCTCATCGCCCTCCAGGCGGGCACGTTCGGGCGGGCCTTCGCCGTACGGTTCTCCGCCGCGACCGTCGTCGTCGCCGTCCTGTCCAGCGCGCTGATCGGAGGCGTCCTGCTGTGAAGCGGTCCCTGCGGGCGGTCCTGCTCGTCCTGTCCGGCGTCGCCCTGCTGCGCATCTCACTCTTCAGCGACGTCTGCCTGCGCTACGTCAAGGAAGGCATGCGGCCACTCCTCATCGCCTCCGGGGTGGTGCTGCTCCTGCTGGGCGCGGCGAGCGCCGTCCTCGACCGCCGGGAGCGAGGGCGGGGAGAGTCCGCGGAGCACGATGAACCGACCCGGCGAGGGGAAGGGCACGGGCACGATCACTCCGGCGTTCCCCGTGTCGCCTGGCTGCTGCTCCTCCCCGCGCTCAGCCTCCTCTTCTACGCCCCGCCCGCCCTCGGCGCCTACACCGCCTCCCGGCAGCCGCCGAAGGCGGTCGTCGCCGAGGACGACGACTTCGGTCCGCTGCCGCGCACCTCGCCGCTGCCCATGACCCTCACCCACTTCACGGAGCGGGTGCGGCAGGACTGGCGACAGGCCATCCGGGGGCGCGACATCGAGATGACCGGGTTCGTCACCCCGGCGCCGGCAGGGGGCTCCTGGGACCTGACCCGGATCATCATCAACTGCTGTGCGGCGGACGCCCAGTCGGTGAAGGTACGGATCTACAGCGGCCAGGTGCCGCCCGCCAACACCTGGGTGACCGTCACCGGGAACTGGCACCCGGGCGGGCGGCTGGGCACCGGTTCCGCGCCGGTCGCGCTGGACGCGCACACCGTCACGAAGGTCGCCAAGCCCGTGAACGCCTACTCCGACGCCCTTCCGCTGCCCTGAGGGGTCTCCCTGGCCCTCGCCTCTGGTGAGTTGAAGGCCCTGCCCTTATCGTGCGGGCGGCCCTCACGGCGACGCAGGCGGAGGTGGGCGTGCGGGTACGGGCAGGGGTACGGGGACGGGCACGGGTACCAGTCGTACGGCACCGGGACCGACGCCGGCGCGCGCGGCGGAGGCAGGCCCTGTGGGCCGGGGGCGAGCTGCTCGTCACCGTCGGCGTCGTGCTGATGCTGCTCGTCGTGCACCAGCTGTGGTGGACCAACCGGGAGGCGCGGCGCGGGGCCGAGCGGAAGGTGGAGGCGCTGGAGCGGCAGTGGGCCGGGGACGGGGCCGGGGGCGGCGACGGTTCCGGCTCCCCTTCCGCCGGTACGGCGCCCGCGTCCACGCCGACGCCGGTCGCCGGGAAGGCACCGCGCCGCCCCCAGGGCTCGTACGCCTCGCAACACATGACCCCGCACCGCTCGCAGGCATACGCGATCCTCGTCGTCCCGCGTCTGGGTCTGCGGGTGCCGGTCGCGGAGGGCGTGAGCAAGCGGGACGTCCTGGACAAGGGGTACGTCGGCCACTATCCCGGCACCGGGCAGCCCGGCCAGGCGGGCAACTTCGCTCTCGCGGGGCACCGGAACACCCACGGGGAGCCGTTCCGGCACCTGCCCCGGCTGCGGCGCGGGGACACGGTGGAGGTCGAGACACGGTCGGCGACCTACACGTACCGGGTCGACCGGATCCTGCCGCAGACGTCGCCCCGTGACTCGGGTGTCATCCGCCCCGTCCCCCGCTCCCTCACCCGGCCGTCCTACGGCTACTCGGAGCCCGGCCACTACATCACCCTGACCACCTGCACCCCCGACTTCACCTCGCGCTACCGGATGGCGGTGTGGGGAAAGCTGGTGTCCCGGGAACCTCGGGCGTAGCCGGACCCGTCCTGTATAAGTGACTGGAGTGGCCGACAGGGGTCACCGCAGGCATCGGCGGGAGAGGGGAGGGAGTCCATGGTGGGCAGCCGGATCGGTGTGCGTCCCGCCGCCGTGCTCCTCCTCGTCCTCCTCAACCTCGCCCTGCTCGACACCGGCACGCTCACCGCGACCGTCGCCCTCGCCGCCACCGCGGCGGCCGGGTCCGCGCTCGCCGTCTGCACGCTCATCGCCGCGCGCTGCGCCCCCGCCGTGCCGCCCACCCGGGTCCGTACGGCCATCAGGGACCGGGACCGGCGTACGGCGTTCCTGCCCCAGCGCGATCCCGACGCCTCCGGCCGGCCGCGGCCCAGGGCACCCGGGCACGCCCTCCCGGCGACCACCGCGTAGGGCACGCACGCGTACGTACGTACGTGAGCACCAGTAGCACCTGTCCCAGACCACGGGCCCGCGCGGGTCGTCATGCCGTCATGCAGATCTGACCCCGGCACGACGAGACCCCACGGAGGGCTCACCCATGTCCGTTTTCGCCAGCCTGGTCGAGCGGCTCGCCGACCTGCTCCAGCCGCTGTTCCACACCTCGGCGGCGGCCGCCGCGATCGTCCTGTTCACCGCTCTCGTACGACTGCTCGTGCATCCCCTGTCCCGGGCCGCCGCCCGCGGCCAGCGCGCCCAGGCCGCCCTGCGGCCCCGGATCGCCGAACTGCGCGAGAAGCACGCCAAGAACCCGGAGCGGCTACAGAAGGCGGTGATGGAACTGCATGCCGAGGAGAAGGTGTCCCCGCTGTCCGGCTGCCTGCCGAGCCTGCTCCAGATACCGGCCTTCTTCCTCCTCTACCACCTGTTCTCCAACACCACGATCGGCGGCCACGCCAACGGGCTGCTGTCGCACCAGCTGTTCGCCGCCCCGCTCGGCGGGCGGTGGGCCGACGCGCTGGGGGCCGGCGGCGCGTTCGGCGGGGCCGGGCTGGTCTACCTCGGGCTGTTCGCCCTCGTCGTGGCCGTCGCGTCGTTCAACTTCGTCCGCACCAGGCGGCGGATCGCCACGGGCGGGCTGATGCCGGCGGGTGGGGCCCCGGTGGGCGGGGCGTCGGCAGGCACGGCGCCGGTGGCGGGGCTCGGGGCCCTCAACAAGGTCATGCCGTTCATGTCCTTCTTCACCCTCGTCACCGTGGCGGTGGTGCCGCTCGCCGCCGCGCTGTACGTGGTCACCAGCACGACATGGAGCGCGGTGGAACGGGCCGTGCTGTATCCGTAGGTCCCCGTAGGAGAGCACGCGGGCCCGGGGTTACGGTCCAGTACGTGAACAGGGTCTTGTCCGGTGGACCGGCTGATTGGAGGATCGGCCAAGTCCACCGGTGGCTGCACCCATCGGCCCGGGCGCCCGCGATCGAGGGAGATGGTGACCATGAAGCTGCTGCGAGTCGGTACGGCGGGGGCGGAGCGGCCCGCGCTGATGGACGCCGACGGGACGTTGCGGGACCTGTCCGGGCTGGTCTACGACATCGACGGGGCGCTCCTCGCCGACGACACCGCCCTCGACCGGGTACGGGCCGCCGCCGCGAGCGGTGAGCTGCCCGTACTGGACGCCACCGGGCTGCGCATCGGGCCGCCGGTGGGCCGCATCGGCAAGATCGTGTGCATCGGGCTCAACTACCACGACCACGCCCGCGAGACCGGGGCCGAGCCGCCCGCCGAGCCGGTGATCTTCTTCAAGGCGCCGGACACGGTCGTCGGCCCGAACGACACCGTGCTCGTGCCGCGCGGGTCCACCAAGACCGACTGGGAGGTGGAGCTGGCCGTCGTGATCGGGCGTACGGCCCGCTACCTGGAGTCGGCCGAGGAGGCGCTCGCGCACGTCGCCGGGTACGCCGTGGCGCACGACGTGTCCGAGCGCGAGTTCCAGATCGAGCGCGGCGGGACGTGGGACAAGGGCAAGAACTGCGAGACGTTCAACCCGCTCGGGCCGTGGCTGGTCACCGCGGACGAGGTGCCCGACCCGCAGCGGCTGCCGCTGAAGCTGTGGGTCAACGGGGAGCTGAAGCAGGACGGTACGACCGCGGAGCAGATCTTCTCCGTGGCTGAAGTCGTGCGGTACGTCAGTCAGTTCATGACGCTGTACCCCGGGGACGTCATCAACACGGGGACGCCTGCGGGGGTGGCGATGGGGCAGCCCGAGCCCAAGCCCTATCTTCGCGGCGGGGATGTGGTCGAGCTGGAGGTTGGGGGGTTGGGGCGGCAGCGGCAGGAGCTCAAGAACGCGTAGGCGCTCCACTGGGTCGCCGGGTAACTGCGGTCGTGTGTCGGGCGCGGGTGCGTCGTGGTTTCTCGCGCAGTTCCCGCGCCCCTCGGGTGGGTGTGTGGCCTCGGCGCTACAAGGTCACCGTTGCGTCAGTGTTCGCTGACTTGCGGGCCGCTTCCAGTACGTCCAGGGTCGCCGCCGCCTCCAGTGCCGTCACCGGGTTGGGGCCCGTGCCCGTGAGGGCGTGGGTCACTGCCGTGTAGTAGGCCGGGTAGTCGCCGGGGGTGGTGGGGACGGGGGTGCCGCCGCCGGTGAGGGGGGACTCTCCGGAGCCCAGGGCGCCCCAGAGGGACTCGGGTTCCGTGCCCCAGTCGGCGGTGTGGGGGCGTAGGCCCCCGCGGAGGGCCGCCTCCTGGGGATCGAGGCCGTACTTGACGTAGCCGGCCCGTGAGCCCAGTACCCGGAAGCGGGGGCCGAGCTGGGCCGCCGTCGCCGAGACGTAGAGGTGGGAGCGGACGCCGGAGGCGTGGGTGATCGCGATGAACGTGTCGTCGTCGGTCTCGGCGCCCGGGCGGCGGACGTCCGTCTCGGCGTACACCTGGGCGGCCGGGCCGAAGAGGAGCAGGGCCTGGTCGACGACGTGGCTGCCGAGGTCGTAGAGGAGGCCGCCGATCTCCGCCGGGTCGCCGGACTCGCGCCAGCCGCCCTTGGGCCGCGGGCGCCAGCGCTCGAAGCGGGACTCGAACCGCCAGACGTCGCCCAGCGCGCCCTCGGCGAGGAGCCGGCGGAGGGTGAGGAAGTCGTTGTCCCAGCGCCGGTTCTGGAAGACGGAGAGGAGCAGGCCCCGGTCGTCGGCCAGGGCCGCCAGTGCGCGGGCCTCTGCGGCCGTCCCGGAGACCGGCTTGTCGACCACGACCGGCAGGCCCGCCTCCAGGGAGGTGGTGGCCAGCGGGACGTGGGTCTTGTTCGGGGAGGCGACGACGACCAGGTCCAGCTCGTCGGCTCGGTCGAACAGCTCCCCGGGCGTGGCGGCGAGCCGGACGTCCGGGAACTCGGCGAGGGCCTGCTTCTGCCGCTCGGGGTTCGCGGTGACCACAGTGTCCAGGGCGAGGCCCTCGGTGGCGGCGATCAGCCGGGCGTGGAAGACGGAGCCTGCGAGGCCGTAGCCGACCAGGCCGACGCGGAGGGGTGTGGCAGTCATGGAACCACTTTGGCAACGCTGTTGCCAAAGAGCAAGCGGGGGGCACAATGGACAGGTGAACAGGACGAGGAGCGGGTCCGCCGGTGCGAACCTGCCGACGGTGCGCCATCACAACACCGCGCTGGTGCTGGAGCTGCTGCGGGAGGCCGGCGCGGAGGGGATCAGCCGGCTCGAACTGGCCGAGCGCACCGGGCTCACTCCGCAGGCCGTCAGCAAGATCACCGCACGGCTGCGCGAGGAGGGCCTCGCGGCGGAGGCCGGGTACCGGGCGTCGACCGGGGGCAAGCCGCGGACCGTGCTGCGGCTGGTGCCGGGGGCCGGTCGCGCGGTCGGCGTCCAGCTGGACCGGGACGAACTGCGCTTGGTGCTCGTCGAGTTGGACGGGACGGTGGTGGGGCGGCGGTGCGCCCCGCTGAACCTGGGGGCAGGCTCGCAGACCGTGCTCGCAGTGGTGCACCGGGAGGTCGCCGGCCTGATCGCCGAAGAGCTGGGCCCCGAAGAGCTGGGCCCCGAAGAGCTGGGCCCCGAAGAGCTCAGCGGGCTTGGCGCTGAGGAGCCGGGCGGCGGGGGAGAGGCGGACGGCGGGCTCGGCGAGGTCCGGTCGCTGCTCGGGGTCGGCGTCGCGCTGCCGGGGCCGCTCGATCACGGGCAGGGCGTGCTGCACCGGGTCACCGGCTTCCCGGAGTGGGACGGGTTCCCGCTGCGGGACGCGCTGACGGAGCGGCTCGGGGTGCCGGTCGTCGTCGACAAGGACACCAACGCGGCCACGCTGGGGCTGGCGGTACGGGGCGTCGGCTCGTCCTTCGCGTATCTGCATCTCGGTACGGGGCTCGGGGCCGGGCTCGCCGTCGGCGGTGCCGTGCACCGGGGCGCGCGCAACCGCGCGGGTGAGTTCGGCCACCAGGTGATCCAGCTCGACGGCCCGCTGTGCGGATGCGGCGACCGGGGGTGCGTCGAGGCACTGTGCCTGGCGGCGGTGGCCCGCGGTGACCTGGTCGAGGCGGCCCGGGTGCTGGGGGTCGCGGCCGGGAACCTGGTGGGGCTGCTGGACATCGACCGCGTCCTGCTCGGCGGGCGGACCATCGGCACGGCACCGGATGTCTTCGTGACCGGCGTCGCCGGCGTCCTCGACGCCCGCACCTGGCGCGAGGGAGGCATGCGCGAGTCGGTACCGGTCGCTGTCGCACCGGGCGGGGAGTGGGGCGTCGCCGAGGGCGCGGCCCAGCTGCTGCTCGCACCGGTGTTCGGCCGGGAGGACGGCTGAGGGTGCCTGAGGGTGTGTGAAGGGCGACCAGGACGGCTGAGGGGGCGCTTGAGGTCGGCCGGCGGAGGCCGCGGGCCGTCCTCGGCCGCTCCTCCGGGGAGGGAGGGGGCCCGGGGGCACGCCGGATCCGCCCGGAACGATCACTAGCGGTGGCCCTGGGGGCAAGCCGGCTCGTCGTCACCCCGGGCGTCACGCTGCCCGGCGAGTCCCCGGCCGAGCATGCCCGCCCCGGCACCCCGCGGGCCGCCGTCGACGCCGGTGCCTCCCATGTCGTGGTCGGCCGTGCGGTCACCCGTGCCGCCGACCCGGCGGCCGCCTTCGAGCGCGTCCGCGACGACCTCGTACGTCCGTAGGCGGTACGGCGGTACGGCGGTACGGCGGGACTGTGCGGCGGTGCGGCGGTACGGCGGGACTGTGTGGCGGTGCGGCCGTGCGCTGATCGAGGGGACTTGGGGCCCGTCCCCGGAGTGGCGGCCCCGGTGCTCCACCCCGACCCGGCATGGTCATGTGTTCATGCGATTGTCGGTCTCCTTGTCCCCGCCGCCGTCCGTGTCCTCCGCTCACCGTTCCCTCCCCTTCGGCCGCCTCCTCACCGCTGCGGTCGCCGCTGTCGTCGTGGTCCTGCCCGGCGTCCCCGCCGCAGCCCTCGCCGCCACCACCCCGCCGTCCTGTGCCCCGCCCGGCGACCACTCCTTCCCGCTGGCCACCCGCATCCGCGGCGGGCCGGCGTCGTACGAGGCGGGCGGCGGTTACGGCACCTGGTACATCGACCTCACCAACACCACGCGCCGGACCTGCACCGACGTACACCCGGTCGTCGTGCTCGTCGACGACCACCACGTGCTCCAGCCGTCCCAGCCCAAGCTGGACTTCTACGACGGCTCGCGTATCCGGCCCGTCCGGTTCCGGCGGACCGACGAGGACGAACTGGTCGGCGTGCTCGACGGCACCGGGTTCGCCGGGTTCACCGTCGGCCCCGGCAAGACCGTCTCCGTCCGGGTCAGGCTCTCCGTCACCTCCGACGCCGTACCCGACCGCGTCACCGTCAACGCCGCCGTGGTCCAGCGGCGCGGCGCCGACGGCGACTGGATCGGGGAGTCCAACGACTACGCGTTCGGCATCGGGGACGGGGGCGGGGACAGTACGCCCTCCGCCCCGCCCTCCTCCACCTCCACCGGCTCCGCCCTGCCGTCCCCCGGCGCCACCGACGAGACCGGTCAGCCGGCCTGGGAGCTGGCCGGTACGGGGATCGGGCTCGCCGAGGGGCTGCTCGCGGCCACCGCGGCCCTGCTCGCCGCCGGCGCCACCGCGTTCGTCGTGGCCCGCGGCCGCCGCTGAGGTACGACGTCTCCGGGCGGGCCCACGGCAGGTGTGCTCCGTGCGGACTCGCCTGCACCCTGCCCACCTGCCGAACGACCGGGGTCGAGATCAGCGTCCCCTGATTACGCTGGTGGCGTCGGTACGCCGTGGTTCCGGCGCCCCCGCTCTGACCGTTACGCACGCAGGAGACGCACAGCACATGGCAGACCGCAAGCCCGTCGAGTCGTGGCTCACCGACATGGACGGCGTCCTGATCCACGAGGGCGTCCCGATCCCGGGCGCCGACGCCTTCCTGAAGAAGCTCCGTGACTCCGGGCGGCCCTTCCTGGTCCTCACCAACAACTCCATCTACACCGCGCGTGACCTGCACGCCCGGCTCCGCCGCATGGGCCTCGACGTGCCCGTGGAGAACATCTGGACCTCGGCCCTGGCCACCGCCCAGTTCCTGGACGACCAGCGGCCCGGCGGCAGCGCCTACGTCATCGGCGAGGCCGGCCTGACCACCGCGCTGCACGACATCGGCTACATCCTCACCGACCACGAGCCCGACTTCGTGATCCTCGGCGAGACCCGTACGTATTCCTTCGAGGCCCTGACGAAGGCCGTGCGGCTCATCAACGACGGCGCCCGATTCATCGCCACCAACCCCGACAACGTCGGCCCCTCCACCGAGGGCGACCTGCCCGCCACCGGCTCGGTCGCCGCCCTGATCACCGCCGCGACCGGCAAGAAGCCGTACTTCGTCGGCAAGCCCAACCCGCTGATGATGCGGGCCGGGCTGAACGCGATCGGCGCGCACTCGGAGACCTCCGCGATGATCGGCGACCGCATGGACACCGACGTCCTCGCGGGCCTGGAGGCCGGCATGCGGACCTTCCTGGTCCTCACCGGCGTCACCCAGCCCAAGGACGTCGACCGCTACCCGTTCCGGCCGTCCCAGGTCGTCGACTCCATCGCGGACCTCGTCGACCTGATCTGAGGCAGGCGCCTGAGCCGCCAGCGACGGGACAAACGCGTCCCGCACACCGTCACCCGAGTGGAGCAATGCGGGCGTCGCCGAGGATGCGGCGGCGCCCCGCCCGGGGGAGCCTCCTGGTATCTGGAGGTTCACGATGGGCTCACTACGCCTCACTCTCTGTACCGGGCTCCTGGTCACGGCGGCACTCACGCCGACCGCGTACGCGGCGGACGCAGGCCGGGACGTCTCCGTGACCCCCGCCTCCCCGGCCCCGGGCGCCGACGTCACCCTTCAGGTGCGCGGCTGCTCGGGCCGGCAGGGCACCGCCGCCTCGGCCGTGTTCGTCTCCGACGCGCGCCTCACCGGCACCCAGGGCAAGCTCGCCGGCGACACGCGGGTCCGCACCACGGCCCGGCCGGGCGCCTACGACGTCCAGATCACCTGCGCCGACTACGTGATCAAGGGCAAGATCACCGTCGTCGCGAAGGCCGCGCTCGGGAACTCCGGGCACTCCACCGTGCCCGCCCCGTCCGCCCCGCCCGTCCCGTCAGCCGCGCCCGCGAGCCCCGTCGCCCCGGTCGACGCGGGCGGTGGCGGCGCCTACTTCGCCACCGTGGACACCAGCAGCACCGGCCCCGGCACCGGTCAGGCCGTGACCGGGCTCGTGCTCGCCGCCGTCGCCGCCGTGTCCGTCGCACTGCTCGGCGCCCGGCGCCGGCGCAGCGGCAACCACTGACCGTGGCGGACGACGCCGTGCGCTCCTCCGGCGCCGCACGCCTCCTCACCGGCCTGGCCTGGGCGGTCCTGCTGCTCGGTCTGTGGCTGTGGGGGCGGGGGGTGACCGACGTGGAGCACCACACGGCCGGGCCGGTCACGGGTGACGTGGCCGGCCTCGGGCGTCCCGCCGAGGAGGTCCGCCTGCCGGCCCCGGCCGAGCCGCTGGCCGCCGCCCGGCCGCAGCGCATCGACATCCCCGCACTCGACGTCCAGGCCCCGGTGGTGAGCCGGGGCCTGGACAGCCGGGGCGCCCTCGACCCGCCGCCCTACGACCAGCCGGGCGTGGTCGGCTGGTACGGCTCCGGAACGACCCCCGGCGCACCCGGCGCGGCGCTGATGGTGGGGCACGTGGACACCAGGACCCGGCCCGCCGTCTTCTACCGCTTGAGCACCCTCAAGGCCGGCGAGACGATCCGCGTGGTCCGCGCCGACGGCAAGGTCGCCCAGTTCACCGTCGACGACGTGCGCGTGCTGCCCCGCAACCACTTCGACGCCCGCGCGGCCTACGGCCCCCGCGAGGCCGGCCGCGCCGAGCTCCGCCTGCTGACCTGCGGGGGCACCTTCGACCGGGCTCGGAACACCTACACGGCCAACGTGGTCGTCTCGGCGTACCTCACTGGCCGTGGGCTGTGAGTGAACCGGGGCCCCTGGTTCGTCCCGGGGCCCCGGAACCCCCCTTTCGGGGTCGCAGGCTCGCCGCGGGCCGGTGGGGGCTGGTCGCGCAGTTCCCCGCGCCCCTTTCAGGGGCGTGAGTCGCGTGGAAACAGAGATGGCGAGGCCGGTTCGCGGTTTTCGCGAACTTGCCTCGCCATCGTCATCGTGCGCCGCCAGGGACTCGAACCCCGGACCCGCTGATTAAGAGTCAGCTGCTCTAACCAACTGAGCTAGCGGCGCCTGCTGACATCGAGAACTCTACCGGACGGTCCCGGGTGCTCCTGACCACCACCCCCTGGGGGGTGGGTGCCGTACATCATTCGGACCGTCAGCATGCGCGTCCCGACCACAGTTGTGAAACTGATCAACGTGACAATCGCGGACATTTCCACCCTGAAGGTGAGGGACGTCGTATGACCGCTCCGGTGTTCGAGGAGTTCGACCCGGCGAGCGACTGCGACTGCCCCGGCTGCGCCCACCGGCAGCGGGTGAGTCCCCGCCCGCTGCCGGGCCGCTTCGGCGGCCACCCGGCGGCCCGGGGGATCGTGATCGTGGCCACCGCCACGTCCGCCGCCCTCGCCGCGGCACCGACGGCGGTCGCCGGCGTCCGGTCCCCTTCCGGCCCCGATTCCCCCGATGCTCCCGGTCACCGGGACGGCCGGGGTGCCCGGGCCGTCCCCGTCGACCCGGAGCCCGCCACCCCGCAGGGGCGCAGGTCCCCGCTGCACGGCCACGGCGGGGAACCGGCCGCGCCGGGAGACGTCGAGACCCCGGCCACCACCCGCGCCGAGATCATCAACCGGGCCAAGATCTGGGTGGCGGCGCAGGTGCCGTACAGCATGGACGAGTACTGGTCCGACGGGTACCGGCAGGACTGTTCCGGCTATGTGTCCATGGCCTGGGGCCTGGCCGGCAACGAGTGGACGGGGAGCCTGGACCAGTTCGGGGTGCGGATCACCAAGGAGGAACTGGAGCCGGGCGACATCCTGCTGTACCACAACCCGGACAACCCGGAATCGGGCTCGCACGTGGTGATCTTCGGCGGCTGGACGGACTACACGCACACCTATTACCTGGTCTACGAGCAGACGCCGCCGCACACCCAAAGCCGGCCCACCCCCTATCCCTACTGGAGCAACGCCGACAAATACGTGCCCTACCGGTACAAGGGCGTCACCCCGGAGAAGGCGCGTGCCATGGCGGGCACGAGGGCGGTCGCCGGTTCGGCCGGCCCCTCGCGGCAGCCCGCCTCGCACGGCGTGTCCGGCTACCCCGGCCGCAACCTCTTCCGCCCGGGCGCGGACAACCCCTACGTGGCCCAGCTGGGCCGACGTCTCGTGGAGAAAGGATTCGGCAGGTTCTACGCCACCCCACCCGGGCCCCGCTGGAAAGAGGCAGACCGGCGGGCCGTGGAGGCGTTCCAGCGCAGCCAGGGCTGGCGCGGCGGCGCTGCCGACGGCTACCCCGGACCGGAGACCTGGCGCCGGCTGTTCTCGTGAGTCGCCCACCGGCCCCTCACATCCACCCACGTTCATGACGCATCTGGCGCGGAGGCTGGAGCACGCATGAGTACGACGACGTCACACACGCCCGAGTCCGAGGAGCATCCGGAGACCACGGCCTCCCGACCGGCCCGGCTGATCCAGAACGAGGCGACCACCGAGATCCCCGTCCACCTGCTGTTCCGCGACGACCCCGACCCGGTGGCCGTCCCGCTGCGGCCCGCCGTGGTGGGCCGCCGGCAGGGCACCGGTGAACAGCCCCGCCTCCGACGCCCGGCGCCGGCCCGCCGGATCGCGGTACCGCATCTGGACCCGGAGCTGACCGAACGGCCGGGACGGGCGCTCCCGGGCGCGGCCGGGGTGCTCGCCGGGGTCGGCGGGCTCACCGGCTGCCTGGCCACCTGCTGGTGGGCCGGTGTGCTGCCGCCGCTCGCCGCCCAGGCGCTGCACCTGCCGGCGTACGCGGGCGCGGGCCTCGGACCGGCGCAGTGGTCGGCGTACGCCGGGGCCGGCGCGCTCGGTCTGGCCGGGTTCGGCGGGCTGGCCCGGGGCACGACCGGCCGGGCCTGGGTGCTCGGCCTGTTCGGCCGCTACCGGGGCACGGTACGGCGCACCGGCCTGCTCTGGGTGAACCCGCTGCTGCGCCGCCGCCGGGTGGACGTACGGCTGCGGCACTGGCGCAGCGAGACCTTGCCGGCGGCGGATTCCAGCGGGGTGGCGCTGCGGGTGGTGGTGCTGGTGGTGTGGCGGGTGCGGGACACCGCGCGGGCCGCGCTCGGCATCGAGGACCACGAGTCGTACCTGCGCGAGTGCGTGGAGGCGGCGCTGGCCCGGGTCCCGGTGGACATGCCGGGCGGGGCGCGCGGCGCGGGCGCGGCGGAGGCGGCCGCCGAGGCGCTGACCCGGCTGGTGGCGTCGGAGGCGGCGCCGGTGGGCCTGGAGGTGTTCTCGGTACGGCCGGTGCGCATGGAGTACGCCCCGGAGGTGGCCGCCGCGATGAACCGCCGCCGTATCGCCGCCCTGGACGCGGCGCAGCGGGCCACCATGCTCACCTCGGTCGTCGACTCGGTGGAGGACACGGTGACCCGCCTGACCATGCGCGGTCTGGTCGAACTGGACGACTACGAACGCAAGGTGCTGGTCCGGGACCTGACGGTGGCGTTCTGCGCGGGCCGCGAACCGTCGTCCTGACCGGGCCGGGACTCGGTTGCCCGACCGGTCCCGGAGGCGTCGCCCCGGCGGCCCGCGTCGGCCAGGGCCAGCAGCCGCCTCGCGGCCACCGTGGCGCCGTCCGCGCGGATCGTGTCGGCGACCGTCCTCGCGCGGGCGCGTGTCTCGGGGGTCAGGCAGCCGGCCAGCGCCGCGGTCAGGGAGCCGACGGTCGGGACCGGGCCGTCGTGGGCCGCGCCGATGCCGAGTTCGGCGACGCGGCCGGCCCAGAACGGCTGGTCGGCGATCTGCGGGACGATCACCTGGGGCGCGCCGGCCCGGGTCGCCGTCGTCGTCGTACCGGCGCCGCCGTGGTGCACGACGGCGGCGACCCGGCGGAACAGGGCCTGCTGGTTGACCTCGCCGACGACGAAGCAGTCGTCGCCGTCGTCGACGCGGTCCAGGGCGGCCCAGCCGCGGCCGAGCAGGACGCGGTGGCCGTGCGCGCGGACGGCCTCGACGGCCACCCGGGCGGCGTCCTTCGCGGTGTGCATGGCCATCGAGCCGAAGCCCACGTACACCGGCGGCGCTCCGGCGTCCAGGAACGCCTCCAGGTCCTCGGGGAGAGGACGGCTGTCGGGCAGGATCCACGCGCCGGTCTGCACGAGGTCGAGGTCGGTCATCTCCCGCCCCGGCAGCAGGACCGGGTCGGCGGCCAGCCAGGGCCGGTCCGTGAACACGTGGTCACGGACGTTGTCCACCGGCGGCAGCCCGAGCGCCTCCCGGTGCTCGGCCAGTGCTCCGCCGTAGAGGGAGTCGACGCGCTGGGCGTCCTGCTCCCACAGCACCTTGTTGTCCGTCTCGTCGTCCGGCGAGGGCGTACCCGGCCGCCTCGGCGGACTGAAGCGGTGCGAGGGCAGCCCGAGGGTGTGGAAGCACCCGTACACGTAGGGGATGCCCAGCTTCTCGGCCACCGAGCGCGCGCCGGCCGGCATCAGGCCGGTCGCCAGCAGCGCGTCGGCGCCCTCGGCCGCCTCGGGGAGCGTCGCGAACCGCGCGGCGACCAGCTCGGGCGCGAGCCGGAACGCGTCCGCCGCCGACGGCGGGCGCGTTCCGGTCACCACCGAGCGCACCGACGGCCCGAGCGGCACCATCGGCACCCCGACACCGTCCAGCAGCGCCTCGAACTCCTCGTCGGGCGGTACGCACACCCGCGCCTCGGCGCCGAGCTCCCGCAGCGCCACTGCCAGCCCCGCCAGTGGTTCCACGTCCCCACGCGAGCCCCATGACGTCAATACCACACGCATGCCGCAATTCCCCCAATACCTCAGGTTCCGGTCTCGGCCGCCCATCCTGAGGTATGAGGGGGGTCTTGCCGCAAGCCCCCCGGTGCGCTATAGGTTGATAGTGGCAAGGGGTATCGATTCGACCTCCTTGCCTTTTGTTCTGCCGGCGGCCGTCAGCGGCAGGTGCCGCGTTTCCAGCCGGACCACGAATGGCCGCCGAAGACGTTCTTCCAGACGCCCGCTCCGTTGGCCACCACGGAGACACAGCGGTGGCTGCCGTTCTTGCTCCAGTCGTAGAGCCTGTCGCCGTGCCCGTTGCCGGGCATCTCCTTCCAGCCGCCGGCGTTGGCCCACACGTGCCAGATCTCGCGGTTGGGCGCGATGACGAAGACCTCGTCCCTGGTCTTGTCGTGGTTCCAGTCGGCGGACCAGTAGTGGTGGGCGCCGCACATCCGGTAGCCGGTGTAACCCCACGCCTTGACCTTCACCTTGCAGGCGGCGGCGCTCCGAACCCCGTGAGCCGCCGTCCCTGTCGCCGCTGTCGCCGGGGCGATGCCGGCGACCAGTGCCCCGGCCGCGACCACCGCGGCCAGGCCGGTCCTGCGCGTGCTGCTGCTTCGCATGGTTGTTCCCCCTGACACTGAAGTGCCTCCGAAGAAGCGGTCAGTGGAGACCGTACGGGCCGTCGGCGGGGCCGGTCGTCCCACGACGGTTGGAACTCGGGGCTACGGCGACGGGGGCACGGCCGGTAAACCCTCGCGGTAGGGCGGTGGTTCAACGCCTGCTCGGAGGTCATCGGCCCGGGTCGCCCGGGATAATGTCGGTGTGGGTACGGCCGACGAGGTACGGGGGAACCACTCACCGTGGACGCCATGTTCGACATAGTCATGCTCGGTCTGCTCGCCCTCTTCGTCTGTGCCGGCGTGGCCCTGGTCCGCCGGACCCGGCAGCGGCGCGAGGCCTGGGCGAGCGGCATGACCGCGCAGGCGCGGGTGGTACGTGCCTGGGCCGCCACGCGTGTGGTCAACAACGTGGCCCAGCGCGTCCAGTGGCACGAGTACGACTACACCACGGCGGACGGCCGGGCCGTCCGTTTCAAGGAGTCCGGCGGCCCCCGGGACCGCGCCACGGGCCACACCGTCCTCGTCCACTACGCCCCGCACGCCCCTGAACGGGCCACCGCCTCCGAGCCGCAGCCCGGCAAGGACATGACGACGACCGTGGTCTGGCTGGCCGTCATGGCAGCCTGCGCGATCTACCTGATCCACGAGTGGGTGGAGCTCTCGCGGTTCTGAGCTTTGCTTGAGGCCGATTCCCCTGCGGTGCGGGTAAGTTCCCCGCACGCCGATCACCTGCCGGCGTACCGGACCACGGGGGGCCTCGATGGAACTGATCTTCTACGTCCTGCCCATTTTCATGATCGTCGCCATGGTGGCCATGGCGACCGTCATGCTCCGCCGCTCGCAGCAGATCGGCCGCGCCTGGGAGAACGGCTTGACCGCGCAGGGCCGTTGTCTGCGGACGTACACCACGACCAGCGGCGGCGGCAGCACGTCGGTGAGCACCGACGTGCACCACGTGTACGAGTTCACGACGCTGGACGGCCGCGCGGTCCGCTTCGACGAGGCGCACGGACCGGCCACCGTCGTGGAGGGCGACCTCGTCACCGTCCACTACCTGCCCGACCACCCCGAGCAGGCCACCGCCCACGCCCCGGCCCGGGGCAAGCTCGCCGCGTCCACGGGCTGCGTGGTGGCCTTCTTCGGCGTCGGCATCGCCTTCTGCGTGGGCTTCATGGCCGTCGTCCACGTCATCTTCGCGGAGTCGTCGAGCCTGATGCCGTAGGCGGGACGGCCCGGCGTGCCACGGCTCCCGCCCACGGGGCCTGTGGTTCGGTGGTGGGCGCAGGGTGTACGGCCCGTGCGCCCTTCCGAGGAGGCCCCGATGGAACCCACCGGCATCACACCGAACCTGCGCGTCGCCGACATCGGCGCCGTCCGGGACTTCTACACCGGCTTTCTCGGCCTGAGCGTCGAGTCGTTGAACATGGGATGGGTCGCCCGGTACGAGTCGCCCGACGGCCGGGCGCGGCTGCAACTGGTCACGCGGGACGCCACCGCGCCGGTGGACTCGGTGGTCTCGGTGATGGCCGGGGCGGCCGTCGGCGAGGCGTACGCCGAGGCGCGCCGGCGGGGGTACGAGATCGTGTACCCGCTCACCGAGGAACCCTGGGGCCTGCGCCGGTTCTTCGTCCGCGACCCCGCCGGCAACGTCCTGAACATCGTCAGCCACCCGGACGACTGACAGCGGATCTCGCGCGGGTCTCCATTTCTGACGCTTCGTCAATTAACCTGCGCGGCCATGGAATCCAAGGCGTGCACGCTGGCCGAGCTGGTCGCCGCCCGGTGGGACGACCACCGTCCGCGGTTGTGGTGCGAGGAGCGGGTGCTCAGCGGGCACGAGGTGGCCGCCGGTGCCGCCGCCCGGGCCGCGCTGCTCGGCGACCTGCTGCCCGCAGGTGCCGTACCGCACCTCGGGGTGCTCCTCGACAACACCGAGGAGTTCCCGCTGTGGCTGGGTGCCGCCGCGCTCGCCGGGGCCGCCGTCGCCGGGATCAACCCGACCCGGCGCGGTGCCGAGCTGGCGCGGGACATCCTGCACACCGAGTGTGCGCTGCTGGTCACCGAGCAGGCCCACCTGCCGCTGCTGGACGGACTGGAGCTGCCCGGCGTGCGGCTGCTCGTCACGGACAGGCCCGGGTACGGCGAGCTGCTCGCGCCGTACGCCGGTGCCGTGCCCGACCCGTCGCGGGCGGGGCCCCGCGACCGGCTGCTGCTGTACTTCACCTCCGGGTCCACCGGCGCGCCCAAGGCCGCGATCTGCACCCAGGGCCGGCTCGCCGCCGCCGGTTACGCGCTGGCCGGGCAGTTCGGGGTGCGACCCGAGGACGTGCACTACGTGTGCATGCCGATGTTCCACGGCAACGCGGTGATCGCCGACTGGGCGCCGGCGCTGGCCGCCGGGGCCGGGGTGGCGCTGCGGCGGCGGTTCTCGGCCTCCGGGTTCCTCGCGGACGTACGCCGGTACGGGGCGACGTACTTCACCTACGTCGGGCGGGCCGTCCAGTACATCCTGGCCACCGAGGAACGCGACGACGACCGGGACAATCCCCTGCGGGTCGGCTTCGGCACCGAGGCCGGCGCGGTCGACGCGGCGGCCTTCGAGCGGCGGTTCGGAGTGCGGCTGGTGGAGGGCTACGGCTCCTCCGAGGGCGGGGCGGCCGTGCAGTGGTCGCCGGGCACCCCGGCCGGCGCGGTGGGACGGGCGGCGCCCGGTCTCGTCGTACTCGACCAGGAGACCGGGGCCGAGTGCCCGCGCGCCGTCTTCGACCGGGCGGGCCGGCTGCTGAACGGGGACGAGGCGATAGGGGAGCTGGTCAACCGGGGGCCGAACCCCTTCGAGGGCTACTGGCGCAACCCGGAGGCGGAGCGGGAGCGGCGGCGCGACGACGGGTACTGGACGGGCGACCTGTTCTACCGGGACACCGACGGCTACCTCTACTTCGCCGGCCGCACCGACGACCGGATCCGGGTCGACGGCGAGAACCTGGCCGCCGCGATGATCGAGAACATCCTCGCCCGCTACGACGGTGCCGATGCCGTCGCCGTCTACGCGGTGCCGGACCCGGTGACCGGGGACCAGGTGATGGCGACGATCGCCGGGAGGTTCGAGCCGGGGGCCTTCGCGGAGTTCCTGGCGGCCCAGCCGGACCTCGGGACGAAGATGGCGCCCCGGTTCGTGCGGGTGGTCGAGCGGATGCCGGTCACGGCGACGAACAAGATCCAGCGGGGGCGGCTGCGGAGGGAGGGGGTGGGGTGCGGGGATCCGGTGTGGTGGTGTCCGCCGGAGGAGGGGGCGTATCGGGTGCTGGGGATGGAGGACGCCGAAGGGCCCCTCGTCCCGGGGGATGAGGGGCCCTTCGATGCTGTGCGCCGCCAGGGACTCGAACCCCGGACCCGCTGATTAAGAGTCAGCTGCTCTAACCAACTGAGCTAGCGGCGCGTGACTCCCGCCGTCCGCGGTGTTTCGCGGGCGGCGACGAAGAAAATAGTACCTGGTCCTAAGGGGTGCTTCTGACCAGGGCCGGGTGCTTCCGACCAGTGCGGGTGCGTGGGGGAGGGGCCGCTACAAGCGCTGCACGCTGGGTGGTGCCTCCCCTACTCTCGGCTTCGCTCGAGCGGGGGGACCCCCACCGCCCACCCGTGCCGCCCTGGGGGTCCCCCAGGCCCTTTAGGAAGTGCTCCTTCGGCCCCAGCTCCAGCCGCCGCCCGGTACGG